>CADCOF010000198.1 GCA_902802975.1 uncultured Ruminococcus sp.
AGCAAAGTAGAAAGCAAAACAGAAAGCACAATCGGCACAGTCAGCGTTGTAAGTGCTGCAGTTAGCGGCGTATCGAGCGACAAATCGGCAAGCGGCAGCGACGCAACAGTAAGCGGTTCATCGAGCAAAAACAGCAGTACAACAAGCAATACAAGCGGTACTAGCAGCACAAACAGCTCAACAAGCAGCACAAGCAGCTCAAAGAGCAGTTCAACAAGCAGCAGCAATAATCCCTCTTCTCCGAAGACAGGTACAGCAACACCTCTTGCAGGCACAGTAGTATTGCTTCTTGCAAGTGCGGCTGCTATGGTAAGCCTTGGCAAGCGTAAAGAAGACTGATCTATAACAAATTCCTACCTTATATTATAATAATACGCCTATGCAGAATTATACTCTGTGTAGGCGTTTTTTACATTGCGAAACATAGCCGAAAAATAGGGGAGAGGTTCCCGTAATAAATCGTAAAAACCCGCGCCCGACATAATGTCAGACGCGGGTATATTAAATATGTGCGAAAACCTGCCCGCCCGAATGGGAACTAATCTTCCGGTACAGTGGGGTCGTAAAGCTTGTATGTCGATTTTCCGTGCTTTTTTACATAATATAACATGCGGTCGGCTCGGTCGAGAGCAAGCTTAAATTCGAGCTTCGAACCGCCCTTGAATTCAGTAATGCCGATGGAGCAGGATATTTTTTTCTCACTCGGAATAACAATATCTTTGTTGAGTTTTACCTTGATCTCATCAACAAAACCACTGCCCAGTTCTTCATAAATACGCTGCGCAAATTCAACGCCTTCGTCCTGAGTGTTGTTGTACAGCAAAACAATAAATTCATCGCCGCCGTAACGTACTGCCATGCCGTGAGAGTCTGCTATCTTTTTGATGATTTTCGCAAAATTAACAAGAACCATGTCTCCCACATCGTGACCGAACGTGTCATTGTAATACTTAAAGTTGTCCAGGTCACAGTAAAGCAGAACATTGCTTTCCGCGTTCTCCTGGGAGCAGATTATCTCCTCCTGCTGACTGAATCCGATGCGGTTCGAAATTCCTGTAAGCTGGTCGGTAACAGCGGACTGCTCCAGCTTTTCACTCATTTGCTCAATCATGCTGCGATTGTCAATCCAGCGCAGCATATTGCAGAATTGAACAAACGCCGTCTTTATTATCTGCAAATCATCATTGTTAAGCCAACTATGACTGCTTACGATCTTTCGATCTACTCTTATAACTCCAATAAGCACATTTTCAATGTTTTCTTCCTCTATTATCGGTATTCCAACGATTGTAGCTATCGGTGTTTTTGAAAAATATTTCATCACAGGCTTAAACTGCAGAAATTTTTCATCTGTACAATTTGATAAAAATGGCTGACTGTACTTACGGAAAAACTCGATAATATCATCAAAATCAGCATTTGAAAGTACACATACGTCATTCTCAATCATAAACTCTCTTTTGTCGTTCTTACGGCGCAAAATTATGATATCATCAAGATTGTAGCTGTTTTTGATCAGAGTGCTTGTGTTTAAAAACAGTTCGTCAACTGTCATGTTTTCACGGCTGATAACATCAAGCAGCACATTGAGAAATTGTATCTCTTTGTCACGTTTTGCAAGCTTCAGTTTCTTTCCAACAGAGCGCGCCGCGTGCAGTACTTTGTCAAGCGGGAATGTGTCCGCCTTTTCCATCAATGGCTGCGCAAGCCGCGTATGATGATCTCTATAGTAAATCAGTCTTTCTTTTTTCTTCGGAAGATTTTCTTTCTCACAAAATTGTATTCCTTCGTTTATCGCAGCTTCGGCTTCCTTGAACATACCTTGTTTATAATACATTGAGGAAAGTTCCATACTGTATACAGGCATTATGAAGAAAAGTGAACCGTAAACTTTGTTCATGCTTTCTTTTACACAGTTAAACTCTGAAAGACACAATTCATAATTATTTTCAAAATTATACATTATGCCTTTAACAAGATGATATAGTACAATATCCTCGTCCCAGTTGCCGTCGTTACGCTTTTGAAGATATAGAACCATGTGATCCGCAATTGCTTCTATCTTTCGCAGATAACAATAACTGCTGTAATAATCTTCCAGATAATAGCAGCTGATTACCATGAACGTGTACAATTTGATGTTACTGCATGCGCGTATCGACCGGTATTCCATCATTTTAAGCATGTTAGATATCAATGAAATAGTTTTGACAACACCGGCATAATTTTCCGCTACCAAATGTATGAGCGCAAGGTTGTACAGTGAATTCATAATATCCATTGGCTGCATATCTGCTGCCTGCTCGATATTCGCCAGGTTTATTACACTTTTGCATAAATAAAAGTGTGCCTTTTCGTAATCTTCAAGTATCACGCCGTTGTAGCCAAGCCCCGCAAGCATGTGTGCTTCGCTGACCGGCTTTGGTCTGCCCAATACAATGAGTCTTTGCTTGTACACATCTCTGACAAAGCTGTGATATCCCGCCTCAGAGTATTGTATCGTGTTTTTCATGTACGCATTCAGCAGAAAATTGTTGTTGCCTAGTTTTTTTCCTATCTCAATAGCGAGATCAAAATAGTGGGCTTCTTTTTCACCCAACGCAATGTCATGCAGACTCTGCGGGTCGTTGTCAAATCCGAATACATATATATAGGAAAGGAAATTCCAGAAACCGTGTTTTTTCGCCTTTTTTACAATCTCATCTGTGCAGAAAAAGTTGAACTGATACTCAAATAGATCATGCCCCATGGTGCTTTCCATTATATATGTGAGAATTTCCGCGCGAAATTCGAGAAACTCACTTCCGATTTCCTTAGCCGTATCCACACATTTTTCACAGTACTTTTTCACGTAGTCGGCTTGTTCGGCAAACATTCTCGCCCTTGCATATGTGTAATAATAATCATAACGCAGCTGCAAGTTTTCTTCTTTGCCGCACTGCAAATCAGTCAGCTTATCACACATCACCAACGCCATATCGGCTTTTCCGATTGTCATATCTATATCGGCGGCGAGCATGAGAAAACGCACATAATTGCTCTTTACAAGGCGGAGAGTCTTTTGTTCAATGCGGCTCATTATATTCTGAATATAATAATATGCGTCTTCAAGTGAAAAAGTATAGAACATATTTTGCAGTTTTGTATAATATTCATTTGTATACTTTTTTTCAAACCAGAATTCGTCCTGCATTTCTATTGTTTTTTCACTGTCAAGACTGCCCCACTCAAGCTGAAGATCGTTATCATCAGCTGTTTTCAGAAGATCAGACCAAACCGATTTTTTGTACTCGTTTATAATAAACTCATCGTTATACATAAATATCATCTGAACGCCCGGCGACTTGTCGATTATAGACTTCAGCAAAGACATAGTGCTGTATGGCGCAAGATGAAGTTTTGATATAATTAATATCAGCGGGTATTCCTTTGAAACGCAGTCAATAATGCTAACTAGGTTTTTAAGCATTCTTTCGGTTTCGTATTCAATTTCGAAATATAGAACATCTTCAGTTCTTGAACACATATCAAAACGAATGAGTTTAGCAAGAAGTTCGATATGAACCGGATATACTTTACACTTATAAAGGAAATCTTCAACCGACATTTTATTTTTGTAATAGATGTTGTATATATCTTTAATCCACGAAAAAAACGGATCAAATGAACTGTGCATCTCATGTGAAGCGTACTCGTGATACAAGCATATTCCATTTTCCGGCAGATCAACTTGTGCAAGAATATCGTCCTTATTAATATCTATAGTGTTGTAATGTTTAATAAAAAGAGCACTTTTGCTTTTCTTTGAAATATACGAAGCAACAGCGTTTTGAACAAAAGTTTTAAAATCCATACAATACCTCCTGTATCACTGCCAAGACACAAGAAAGAAAGGTGAAAATTCTCTATTATACCTTGATATGTAATGTTCGGCATACATATGCCAACTAAAAATACCCACATTAATTATAACACAATTTCAATTAAATTTCAATAATATCACGCATATTTTTGTTAATTGTCTACATCTGTTGTAACATTTGAATCGGTAAGCTGAACTTTCTGATTCCGTTAATCTCAACTGCTCAGGCAGGTTCCGTCGTGCTTTATTGTTGCCGATAGATAACTCCGCTATGAATACAAAAGCTTTTTAACCCGCGCCCTACCGTTCATAGACCATCATCAATGTGCCGAACGTTAGGGGAAATAGCAGCTGAGTTCACAATTTGTTTACTTATTCAAAAATCGTGTTATGCGCGTTTAAGTAGTTGACAAATATATGCCGCTTGTGTTAGAATATAAGAAAGGCAACGATGCTGATTGAGGTCGGTATCGCTGCCTTTTTTTGTTTTCTTAAAATTTTGTTCAGGAGGAATTTAACATGGCAGCATTTGACAGAGTCAAATCGGGTATACCCGAAATGGATAAGGCACTCGATAACATCAGGTTAGGCGACAACGTTGTGTGGCGCGTTTCAAATCTATATGAATTCAAATTATTTATGGAACCATATGTGGATCAGGCGATAAAAGACAAACGTAATATAATATACTTCCGTTTTGCAAGCCATGAGCCGCTTGTTGAAGATCGTCCGGAGGTCAAAACGATTCAAGTTCCGCTTTCGTATCTTTTTGAAACATTCACAATGGATATACATCGATTTATCGAAAAAGAGGGGCGCGACGCGTTCTATGTTTTCGATTGCCTTTCTGAACTGCAAACTGCATGGGCTACCGATATGATGATGGGTAATTTTTTCCGCGTGACATGTCCGTTCTTGTTTATACTCGATACAGTAGCGTTTTTCCCGATAATCAGGGGTAAGCATTCCGTTCATGCGATAAATAAAATTCTTGATACAACACAGCTTTTCTTTGACGTTTACTCCGACAACAAGACGGTGTATGTTCGCCCGGAAAAAGTGTGGAACAGAAATTCGGACACAATGTTTTTGCCTCACACATACGAGAAAGAGACAGGAAAATTCCGCCCGATATTAGACGGAGTTAAGTCGAGCAGATTTTATCAGGCACACGGGCTTTCTCAGCGTTCGGCAAAGGAGCAGTATTTCGATTCGTGGGACAGATTTTTCAACCGCGCAAAGCTCATGCACGACAGCGGGGCTGATATATCCGATGACTGCGCGCAGATGTGCAATATCATGATGACAAGAGACTCCAAACTGCGCGAAATGGTGAAAAAACATTTTAAGCCGAAGGATTATTTTGACGTGCGCGACCATATGATTGGCACGGGAATGATCGGAGGAAAATCCTGCGGAATGCTGCTTGCACGAGCTATTATCCGCAACAAAGAGGCCGACATAAGCGACGTTCTTGAACCGCATGATTCTTTCTACATCGGTTCCGATGTATATTACACATACATTGTAGACAACAATTTCTGGGATGTTCGTGTTCGTCAGCACACTGACGAGGGCTATTTTGCACTTGCGGACACATTTGCGGATAATCTGAAAAACGGAACATTCTCATCTGAAATGCGTGAGAGTTTCATGCAGATAATTGAATATTACGGACAAGACCCATATATAGTTCGTTCCAGCAGTATTCTTGAAGACGGTTTCGGCAATGCTTTTGCCGGAAAATACGAATCTGTATTTTGTTCCAACAGAGGTACGCCCGAGGCGCGCCTTCTGGAATTTGAGCAGGCCGTAAAAACTGTATACGCAAGCACAATGAGCCTTTCGGCACTTGATTACAGAAAGCGCAGAGGGCTTGACAAGCGAGACGAGCAAATGGCTTTGCTTGTACAGCGTGTGTCGGGTTCATACTATGGTTCGTACTATATGCCGTGCGCCGCGGGAGTGGGCTATTCCTACAGCCCGTACAGAATAATGAAAACGTCCGACCCAGCTGCCGGTATGCTTCGTCTTGTAATGGGACTCGGAACTTCTGCTGTGGACAGAACAGAGGGTTCGTACCCGCGCATAGTAAATCTTGATATGCCTGAAAAAAGTTCTTACTCATCATCTGCAGACAAGCACAGATTTTCTCAAGGGAAAGCAGAGGTCATCAATACGGGCGCACTTTGCCTTGAAAGACTTCCGTTTGAGAAGATCGCGCCTGTGATTCCGCGATATTTGGAAAACTTACTTCTTGAACATGATTTTGATACCGAGCGTGAACTTCGTGAAATGGGATATAACCGCGATGTTAAATATATTTCGTGCCGAGGTTTAGTTACAAACAAAAAATTAATGGAGCAAATGCAGCGCATGCTCCACACAATCCAGTCTGAATATGAATATCCCGTTGACACCGAATTTACCATCAATATTTCAGACAGTGGCGAGTATTCTATAGATCTTCTGCAGTGCCGTCCGCTTCAGGTGCAAAAAAACACGCATGGCAGCCATGTGCCGACGTCTGTTCCTACCGAACATATATTGCTTGAGTGCAAAGACGCGTCTATGGGAATGTCAAAGCTTTCGGGGCTTGATCTTATCGTCACAGTAGACCCTGTAAAATATTACAATATGCCGTACAATCAGAAACGAACGGTTGCGAGTCTTATCGGCAAGATCAACTGGTATTACCGCGACAAAAATAAGCGCATGATGCTAATGGTTCCCGGTCGAATAGGCACATCGTCGCCGGAGCTTGGCGTACCAACGTCTTTTGCGGACATCAGCACTTTTTCTGTTATATGTGAGGTTGAGGAATCTAAAGCGGGTTACAACCCCGAGCTTTCATTTGGCAGTCACATTTTCCAAGACCTTGTGGAGGCCGAGATACTGTATACGGCTGTTTTCCACAACGAAAAGACTCTCTGCTATGCACCAGAAAAGCTTACTTCTATGCAGAATATTGCTGATCGTTTTGAAGGCGGTGCTGCGCTTTCAGATATCGTTCAGGTCTATGAGGTCGATCCCGCAAACTGCAGAGTTTATCACGACATCACAAACGAACACCTCATGATAACCATCTGAAATGGCCGTCGGGCATGCGCCCGCAGGCAAGTTCCGTCGTGCTTTATTGTTGCCGATAGATAACCCCGCGCAAATAGTTTTCGGTGCGGCGGGCATGCGCCCGCAGGCAGTACGCGTTGATAGTTAGTTTGTTGCGATAGTCTAATTTCGCGCCACGGCGCGGCCGCCGCGCCTTACTTTTATGCAGGGCGCA
>CADCOF010000199.1 GCA_902802975.1 uncultured Ruminococcus sp.
CTAAAAAAAATGGTGGGAACTATAGGGCTCGAACCTATGACCCTCTGCTTGTAAGGCAGATGCTCTCCCAGCTGAGCTAAGCTCCCATCAACAACGTTTCGGTATCCCTCAACAATGAGTATTATATCACATTGGCTGTTCGTTGTCAATACTTTTTTTGATTGATTTGATCATCTTTCAGCTTTTTTCTTGAAAAAAATTATTTGTGATATAATAGTCCTTGTATAAATTGTTCCTTGAGGAGGTTTTTTATATGCATTCTATCAGGACAAAAACGATGCTGCCCACAGCACTGGCTATTGTTTTGACCACACTTGTAATGACATACCTGGGTATACATGCCATTCGTAATGTCAGCGATAAAAGCAGCAACCAGCTTCTGCTGCTTCTGTGTGAGTCAGGCGAAAAGAATCTTGATTCATACTTTATAGGTATAGAAAAATCTGTAGATATCGTCTCGGAATTTGCCCAAAACGATTTGAAAGGACTGGACGCATCACAGCTTCAAGATCACATTGACCGCGTGAGCGATGTGTTCGCTAATACCGCAAGACACACAAACGGAATATTGACATATTATTACAGAATCGACCCCGATTTTTCAAAAGACGTAAAAGGTTTTTGGTTTGTGGATACAGACGGAACCGGATTTACAGAGCATGAAGTTACCGAAATATCTCTGTACGACACACAAGACACATCTGCACTTGTCTGGTTCACCGTTCCGAAATATACCGGCAAACCTGTGTGGCTTCATCCGTACATCACAGACAATCTAGACAAACGTGTTATCTCATATAATATCCCGATTTATCAAAACAAGCAGTTTGTTGGCGTAATCGGCATTGAACTTGACTATTCCACAATGGCAACGCAGGTCAATAATATTCAGCTTTATGAAAACGGCTACGCCTTTATAAACGATGACAATGGAATGATTATATATCACCCTTCTATTGACGTTACAACACTCACAAAAGAAAATACGCCCAAAACACCTGATGGACTTTTGACAGACAATCAGTTTATACGCTATACATTTGACGGAGTTGAAAAACAGGCTGTATGCTTAAAACTCGTCAACGGTATGCGCTTAAACGTCACGGTTCCGGTATCGGAAATCAACAGAGACAGCTACAAGCTTATCAACAATATTATAATTGTGTCGATAATTTTGCTGACAACATTCATTCTGCTCACGCTTAAGCTTACAAACAGCGTTACAAAACCCTTGCGCGAACTGACAAATGCTGCGGAAAAACTCGCCGAGGGTGATTACGAAGTAGAGCTGGCCTATCAAGGCAATGACGAGGTTGGCATATTGTCGCACGCCTTCAACTACCTTATCGGTAAGCTGAAAATTTATATTCGTGACCTCAACACTCTCAATGAACAGTTGAAAGAAGATAACTTAACGCTTCAGGCCGCCACCACAAAAGACTCCCTTACCGGCGTAAAAAACAGATTTGCGCTCCGCCGTGATTATGAAAATTACATTGAAAATGATATCCACATCATGATGCTGGATATAGATGACTTCAAGCGCGTAAATGATACTTACGGTCATTCAGTCGGCGATTATTTGCTGCGAAAGACAGGCGAAACATTAATAGACATATTTGGAAAAGATAACAGCTACCGATACGGCGGCGATGAGTTTATGGTAATTCTGCCGGATGTGGAAGAAGAGTCATTCAAAGAATTCATTACGAAATTGGAAAAGCAGCTTAACGAGATACATTTGGAAAACAGAAAAATGGCGATACACTTCTCCGGCGGTTATGTATACGGTCAGACGCTGCTTCAAGACGATTTGCGCCTGATGCTGCGCCAGGCAGACGAGCTTTTGTACAAAGCAAAAGCTGCCGGAAAAAACGCATTTATCGGGGAACGCTACAACAGAGCCACTGCCGAAAGTATCATTAAACGTACAGGAGAGTCGTTTCGTCACGGATGATTTTCAATAATGCAACGCGGAATTCTGTACTTTCCAATAAATTCCGCTCCCGGATTTTTCACTTCATATTTTTAACCTAACGGACAAGAAGTCCCCCGCCTCTATAGGCGGCGGGATGAATTGCCCTTCAGCCGCAAGGCTGACTTTTTCCTTGA
>CADCOF010000200.1 GCA_902802975.1 uncultured Ruminococcus sp.
CCGCCGGGCATGCCACGGTTTCATTTTTGTTGGGCGCGGGTTCGGATTTGCGTTACAAACATACTATGTGCGCGAACCGGGAGCGGCAGCATGCCGCATACAGTTGGACGGAACCGGGAGCGGCAGCACGCCGCGGCAGCATGCCGCAAACGCGGTGAAGGCTACCGTTAAGAACGACTCCCGACAAAAAAGAAGGCTTGCCGGGCAAGCCGGGGCACGCGCGCTAAAAAGCTATTATACCAAAAAATTAAAGACGCGTACTGCCCGCGGGCGCATGCCCGCCCGTCTCAGGAGGGATAATTTATTGATGAAAATTTTGACAACAATTGCCCTTATAGCAATAGGTGTTTTAATATTTGAGTTTATAATATTTTTTCATGAGTTTGGTCATTTCATTACTGCGAAAAAATTCGGAGTTCAGGTAAACGAGTTTGCTCTCGGAATGGGTCCGAAGCTTTGGGGCTTTAAGAAGGGCGAAACCGAGTATTCATTGAGACTGCTGCCTATCGGCGGTTACTGTGCTTTGGAAGGCGAGAACGAGGAAAGCGACAACGAGCGGGCTTTTATTAATCAGCCGGTGTGGCAAAGAATGATTGTTATAGTTGCCGGTGCGTTCAACAATATTGTGCTTGGGCTTATTATGATGTCGCTGCTTGTTGCAAGCGAGCCTGTCCTCTCAACAACTACGATATCCGGTTTTGCGCAGTCCGCCTTCACATCAAAGTCAGGCTTGCAGACAGGAGATGAGCTGTTATCTATTGGTGAATACAAAATTCACTGTTCACGTGATATTTCGTTTGCTGTGGCGATGCTTCAAGTTAAAACCGTTGATGGCGGCGACTTTTCCATCTATAAGGAAGACTGCGGATTCTATCTCTTGCGTCAATATGTTTCGCTTAAGGCTGAGGACTACACCGAAGAGCAGCTCAAAGAGATAAGCAGCGTTTTTAACGGCGGTATCGAGAAGCTCAACGTTTGCCGGACAAAGGAAGAGGCGGACACCATCACTAACGATACTATCGATGAGATAAACCGCCTTACCGGACTCGATTATTCTCCCAAAAAAGGCGAGTATATGCCCACAAGACAGCGTTTTCGTACAGATGTTACTGTGCTGAGAAACGGTACTGTGACCACTTTGAAGGATGTCGATTTTTACACCTACAAAGGTGACAACGATAAGGCGACTGTAGCTATGGATTTCACTGTTGCGCCTACTGATAAGACCTTTGTCGGCGTTCTGAAAGAGTCGTTCAACAGTACGGTTTCCGTTGTGAAAATGATCTGGATAAGCTTGTATGGAATGGTTACCGGTAGATTTGGGATGAACGATATGGCAGGACCCGTCGGTGCGGCAACTGTTGTAACTCAGGCGGCGCAGGCCGGATTGGAAACCGGCTTTGGAGATGCGGTATACAACATAGTGTATATGCTTATGATAATTACTGTGAATCTTGGAATAGTAAATCTGCTGCCGCTGCCGGCACTCGACGGAGGTCGATTCCTGTTTATGTTAGTCGAGGTAATAATCAGACGCCCTGTTCCTCAAAAATATGAGGGATACGTTCATGCTGCCGGATTTATCATTTTGCTGGGCTTCATTGCCGTTATCACAATCAACGACATTGTGAGAATAATTAACGGGACAGGATTTGGAATGTAGTTTTATGCTTAAAACTTAAAGGCTGAAAGTGGAATTGCTTTATAACTACTAACTACCAACTAAAAATTTGCTCAGTTTTGAGGAAGAGGTGGGTCTTATAATGTCAAGCAAAATCAAGGTGAAAGCCGGAAATGTCGAGATAGGCGGCGGTGCGCCGATATCGGTGCAGTCAATGCTCAACATTCCGTCAACCGATATAGAGGGCAGTGTTGCGCAGGCGGTGCAGCTTGAAAAAGCGGGCTGCGAAATAATTCGCCTGGCAATACCGGATATGGAAGCTGTAAAGCTTATCGAAGCAATAAAAAAAGAAGTCAGCGTTCCGCTGGTTGCGGATATACATTTCGATTACCGACTTGCACTTGAATCAGCGGCGGCGGGCATTGATAAAGTTCGAATAAATCCCGGAAATATCGGCGGCGATGACCGCGTTCATCAGGTGGTGAAGGCGTGTCAAAGCCGTTCTATACCGATAAGAATCGGAGTAAATTCGGGTTCGCTTGAGAAGCATATTTTGGCGAAGTACGGTTCTCCCACTGCGGAAGCTTTATGCGAAAGCGCGCTGTACCACGCGTCACTTCTCGAAAAATTTGATTTTCATGATATCGTTCTCTCCATGAAATCATCAACTGTCGGTACGATGATCAAGGCGTATGAGCTGGCAAGCGAGAAGTGTGATTATCCGCTGCATTTGGGCGTTACAGAAGCGGGAACGGAGCGCATGGGCTTGATCAAATCGGCTGCCGGTTTGAGTTCGCTGCTGCTGCGCGGTATCGGCGATACCGTTCGTGTGTCGCTGACGGCAGACCCGGTAAAAGAGGTTTACGCCGCAAAGGATATTCTTAGAGCGATAGATATCGACACAAGCGGAATTAAGTTTATCTCATGCCCGACCTGCGGCAGAACGAGAATCGACTTGATCGGCATTGCAAACGAAGTTCAGGAGCGTTTGCGGAATGTTGACAAAAACATCACAGTTGCCGTGATGGGCTGTATTGTAAACGGTCCCGGCGAGGCAAAAGAAGCCGATATCGGTATCGCAGGCGGCGACGGCGTGGGGCTTATCTTCAAAAAAGGCGAGATCGTGAGAAAAGTTGCCGAGGAACAGCTGGTTGACGCACTCATGGAGGAAATTACGAAAATTTAGATTTTTTGGTGAATCAAAAATGATATTGACACAGTAAAAAAATACAGCTATAATGGTAATAGGGGATTTATTATCCTGATTCTGATAATAAGAGAAGGTACATTGAATGGGTGCAAGATATTTTGTAGGAAAATGGAATGGACACAACATTATTGTGGTAAGTGAAGACAACGAAAAAATTATGGTGGATGGCAAGGTCGTTGCGGAAAATACTCCGGGTCTTCATTTTTTGCATGTCAGTCTGAAGGGTGAACTGCCTGACGAACCGGAGCTTTCTGTTGTCGTTGTTGCAGAAAACCACAACTGTTTCTGTATTGTAGGTAAACCTCTTGAAACGGAATATGACAAAGAGACAAAAGCCTATTATGCAGTATATGAGGGTCATGAGATCGAAGCCAACAACAAAAAAATGAGAGGGAAACTGATCGTAGACGGTGTTGAAGTTGACAAGGAAGACGATATTTTTAGCAGCTATGTTATTCTTGGCTCAAAGGCAGACGAAGACAACAAGCGTTTTATAGCCGTGTTGGAAAGCGATAAATTAAAGATCAAGTGTCAGATTTTTGCAGAGGCAGAGAATGTAAGAATGCTCCTTTGCGAGAAAAAAGGCGGCGAGCTTATCCCTGTTAATGAATCTGATGATGATTTTTTCACAGGTCTTATGGTCGGAATGATGATGCCGCATTAATATCCTGAGTATAAATGATTTATGACCGCAGATTGAATGTCCGCCGCCTTTTTAGGCGGCGGGTTCTTTAAATGCTTGATATCGCTATAGTGTGACGGTATTGATAAACAGGGGGAAATATATTGAGCAGTATCAAAGAGGTTTTCGAAAGATATGTCCCACAAAATATAATAGATATTCTGGGTCACGGTGAGGTGCAGCGAATATCAATAAGTAAAGAAAATTCTGCTATGGTGGTAAGCACATTGTTTTCGTCGCTTGTTCCGCAGTCTGTTATTCTCGATATGGAACAGGCTCTTATGAAAACATTGGAGCTTTCGAGTGTGCGTATCAATTCACATTTTCCGCAGCAGTTGTTTTGCGTTGATTATTTTCAGGAGCTGGTTGTACATCTGAAGCGCGATAACAGAACGCTCAACGGTACGTTTAAGGATGCTGTACCAACGCTGGAGGGCGATGTGCTGACCGTTGAACTTATGCACGGCGGCGAGGCTGTAATCAAGGGGCAGCACGCCGCTAAACTTCTGTCATCTGCGCTAAAGGATATGTTCGGCGTAAATATCACGGTGCGTTTTACCGGGCTTGATAATATCGCCGAAAACAGCGAAATGTTGGAAGAAAAGCTAATGCAGCTTGAAGTCGAAAGTCAAAGAGCTGCCGATGAGGAGAAAGTTCGCCGCCATGAAGAAGAAATGCAGGCGGCAAAGGAGCGTGCGAAAGAAGCCGAAGCAAAGGCTGTCAAGATCGAGGTTCGTGAAGGTGAGACGCTTTTCCCTGTGATGGCGTCGAACAGTTCGCACCCGCTTTACGGAAAAGCTATCACGAAGATCAGCACCGTGCCGATAAATACCGTAAGCCAGGATTCCGGCAGCGCGATGGTTTGGGGCGACCTGTTCTCGATAGATATGCGCACTACCCGCGACGGCAAAAAATATATCGTTTCATTGCTGATTACCGACTACACCGGTTCTATTACAGTGAAGCTCATCGACACTATAGAAGCCTGCAAGCCGATTGAACTTTTGAAAAAAGGAAATTCGATTGTTGTAAAAGGCAGCGTTCAGATAGACCGCTACGAGGGCGAGCTTGTGATCATGGCGGACAGCATTTCCACCTGTGAAAAAGTAAGAGTGGTTGACAATGCGCCCGTTAAGCGTGTGGAACTTCATCTGCATACAAATATGTCCGATATGGACGGCATGACACCGGCGGGCGACCTAATCAACAGGGCGTTTGAGTGGGGCATGACATCTATTGCAATCACAGATCACGGCGTTGCGCAGGCGTTTCCCGACGCAATGAAAGCAGTCAACGGCATACACAAAAAGGGCGGCAATTTTAAGGTGATCTACGGCTGCGAGGGCTACCTTGTGGACGATATGAACGACGAGGAGAGTAAGCCTTTTGACGGCGAAGACGTGATATGCGAAAACTGCGCCATGCTTTCTATGGAAGAGTTAAAGCGCAAGCCTACATATCATATTATTATTTTAGTTCAAAACCTTGTGGGCTTGAAGAATTTATATAAATTAATATCGTACGCACATCTGAATTATTTCTACCGCCGCCCGCGTATTCCACGTTCGGTGCTGAATCGTCACAGAGAAGGCTTAATTTTAGGCTCGGCGTGTGAAATCGGTGAGCTTTTTCACTCTATAGTTGAGGGTGCAAGCGACGAACGGCTTGAAAAAATAGCGTCATATTATGATTATCTTGAGATACAGCCGATCGGCAATAATGAGTTTATGATTCGCAGCGGCACGGCGAAGGATATAGAACAGCTGCGCGACTTCAACCGCAAGGTGGTGGCTCTTGGAGAGAAACTCAATAAGCCTGTTGCGGCAACGTGTGACGTGCATTTTCTCGATCCGCATATGTCGGAGTACAGAAAGATCATCATGGCGGGCAAGGGCTTTTCCGATGCAGACCACCAAGCACCGCTGTATTTGCGCACCACAAAAGAAATGCTGGGTGAGTTCGAATATCTGGGTGAGGAAAAAGCCTACGAGGTAGTTATTACGAATACAAATAAAATTGCCGATATGATTGAGGAGATAAAGCCGATTCCCGACGGTAATTTCCCGCCGTTCATTGACGGCGCAGAGGAACAGCTCAATTCAATCACATGGGAGCGCGCTAAGAAAATTTACGGCGACCCGCTGCCAAAAATCGTAAAAGACAGACTTGACCGCGAGTTGGGTTCGATCAACAAGCACGGCTTCTCTGTACTGTACATGACAGCGCAAAAACTCGTTGCGGATTCCGAGGCACACG
The DNA here is from genome assembly GCA_902802975.1 of uncultured Ruminococcus sp. GTDB lineage: Bacteria > Bacillota > Clostridia > Oscillospirales > Acutalibacteraceae > RUG592. The sequence goes on from CADCOF010000200.1 coordinate 5,770, forward strand.
GTTATCTTGTAGGCTCAAGAGGTTCGGTTGGTTCGTCGTTTGTCGCTACAATGTCGGGTATTTCGGAGGTAAACCCGCTGTCGCCGCATTATATCTGTCCGAAATGCAAAAACAGTGAGTTTATCACAGACGGCAGCTACGGTTCGGGCTTTGATCTTCCCGAGAAGAATTGCCCGAAATGCGGCACAATGTACCACCGTGACGGTCACGAGATACCGTTTGAAACGTTCCTGGGCTTTGACGGAGACAAAGTGCCCGATATTGATCTTAATATCGCAGGCGAATATCAGTCGCGCTCGCATCGTTATACAGAGGTGCTTTTCGGCAAGGAGAACGTGTTCAAAGCGGGCACGATTGCAACTGTTGCCGATAAGACTGCGTTCGGTTATGTGAAAAAATATGCCGAAGAAAAGGGCGTTGTGTTCCACAAAGCCGAGGAGCAGAGGCTGGCTATAGGCTGTACGGGTATAAAGCGCACAACGGGTCAGCACCCGGGCGGCATGGTCGTTGTTCCGCGAGGCAAGAGTATTTTTGATTTCTGTCCGATACAGCACCCTGCCAACGATATGAAAAACGACAACATTACAACACATTTCGACTTCCATTCAATTCATGATACGATATGCAAGCTTGACGAGCTGGGGCACGATGTGCCGACAATTTACCATTATCTGGAAGAATTCACGGGCATTAAAGTAATGGACGTGTCAATGTCAGATCAGAAGGTCATGTCCTTGTTTACATCTACCGAGGCACTTGGCGTAAAGCCCGAGGATATAGACAGCGAGACAGGCACGTTTTCATTGCCAGAGACGGGCACTTCGTTTGTACGTCAGATGCTCGTTGAAGCGAGACCGAAGACATTTGACGATCTCATGCAGATAGCCGGCTTGTCGCACGGAACGGACGTATGGCTGGGCAACGCGCAGGAGCTTATCCACAACGGAACATGCACGATTTCGGAAGTTATCGGAACGCGTGACAGCATTATGACATATTTGCTGCACAAAGGTCTGGAGCCGAAAATGGCTTTTAAGATCATGGAGATTGTGCGTAAGGGCACCGCAACAAAGCTGCTGACGGAAGAGCACATAAAGGCGATGAAAGATCATAATGTTCCCGACTGGTATATTGACTCATGTATGAAGATCAAGTACATGTTCCCGAAAGCGCATGCAGCGGCGTATATGATATCAACACTGCGGCTAGGCTGGTACAAAGTATATAAGCCTATCGAATACTATGCGGCATATTTTACCGTGCGCGGCGAAAGCTTTGACGCAAAGTCCGCACTTGAAGGGAAGAGTGCTGTCGAGGCGAAGATCAAGGAGATCACCGACAAGGGAAATGCCGCGTCTGCGAAGGAAAAAGGCGATCTTGCAACACTTCAGATCGTAAACGAAATGCTTGCGAGAAAGATCGAGGTTTTGCCGATAAATATTTATAAATCGGAGGCAAAGAAATTTGTGATAGAAGACGGGAAGCTGCGATTGCCGTTTTCGTCCATGCCGGGAGTAGGAGAGGCAGCGGCGGAAAGTTTGAGCGAAGTCAAGCATCAGAGCTTTTTGTCGATAGAAGATGTAGCGAGAATATCAAAGGTATCAAAAACGGTAATTGAAGAACTTAGGGAAATAAACGCATTTGGAGATTTGCCGGAAAGTAATCAAATGACTCTTTTCTAGCGGCATGCTGCCGCTCCCAGTTCCGTCCAACTGTATTCTTAACGAAAGTCTTCGCCGCGTTTGCGGCATGCTGCCGCTCCCAGTTCGCGCTCCGGCTTTATGTGAACAAAACCACATAGCACGCGTCCAACATAATATATCGTGCGCGAACTGCCCGCAATTATAAAACGCGGCGAAGACTGCCGTTAACGGTACAGCTCGACGG
>CADCOF010000201.1 GCA_902802975.1 uncultured Ruminococcus sp.
GGGCGGCGTGCCGCCGCTCCCAATACGCACACGAACTTTATATAAGCAGAAACTTTTTCACCTGCGCCCTACTTTTTTGTTGGACGCAGGCGATACGTTGGATAAATAATTGAAGTTGGTTCGCGTATCTGCCTGCGGGCGCATGGCCGCCGCATGTAATCAAATATTTATCAATATGTTGATTTTTGCTTGCTGCTGTGTTATAATAGAGTATAAATTATTTCCTCATTGGATAAATGATTTGTACATTTTATAACAAATAGAGGTGGTCATTATGAAGTTTAAAAAACTCGTAAGTGTGGTCTGCACAGTGGCTATGCTTATGTCGGCGGCGATTCCCGGAGCGGCTTTGTCTAACGATTATCAGATAGAAGATAGTTCGGCAAAATCCGTATCCGCAGAATCAGGTGCGCCTGACTATGTGGAAGTCAGTACAGAAGGTGATCTTTACGGAAAACTCATTTCACCGGGAGACGTAAATATCAAATTAACCGGCAATATCGGCGTGACTTTTACAGATGACCGCGTTATCAGGTATCCTGTCGGAAAGGGTAAGAAAGTCTTGGATCTCAATGGATATTCGTTCAGCGTTGACGCACAGTATTATTATACCGCGGACGGATATGTTGGAGCTGAAAGTCAGTATCTGTTCGGTCTGGCAAGCGGCTCCGAGCTTGTGGTCAACGATTCGTCGGTAACTCTTCCTTCCGGCAGTTCCTTGATACAAAGCGGCGGCATTTACTTTACCAATTCAGCGGTTTATGCGTCCGACTGCTTCTCTCAGCGTAACATATTTTTAGTGATGGGCGGCAGTTTGACCATAAACAGCGGCAACTTCACCGCAGGTAATGTTAAAAAGGTAGGCAAGGGCGGCTATCACCTGATGGCTAACGGTATGGTCGTTGGCATGTCAGCGGGCAGCTTTACTCTGAACGGCGGCACTCTTACCGGATATGGCGGCAGCGGAACTGATTACGACGACTCTCATAAGACTGGTCACGTAATATGGACTCGTAACGCTGTCGTATCAGTCGGAACCGGCTGCGTTGATACCTGCACTGTAAATATCAATGATGGCGTTATCAACGGTTACGGCTGTTCCGATGCTTTTAATATAGGAACTGCTCCCGATACCACAATACAAGGTGAACAGGATCTCGTTGACACTGATCGTTTCTGCGTCAGAGCGTGTAAGATAAATCTTGACTATTATAAAGATGTTGTTGTTGAGCTTGGCGGGTATACTCCGTTTGCAGGCACAACTAAAGATATGTACTGGGTGCTTCACCCGGGCAACGGCAGAGTGGGGCTTAACGTGAAGTTCCCGGCAGATACGGAATGTTATATCGGCAATGACAATGTTACAGATCAGCCTACGCCGTTCTATTCAACATCGAGTATGGTTATCCGTCCAAAAACCGACATCGGTGATGTTTCAGTTTCATATGTTGACGGGAATCTTTGGGACTTACTTTCGCCGTGCAGGTTTAATGTAACATTCCCGAAAAATTATTTTCCGTCTGTGACAAGTGACGACGTAATACGCTATCAAGCGTCGTACCTTGATTTTGAGCTTGTCGATGAATCAGGCAACAGTATTGCGCAGTTTACCCAAAATGTGACCGATAGCACAGGGCAGCCCGTTATCATTGATCTTGGAAGCAGACTCAATGAATCACAAAAAGATCAGTTAATCCGCGGCAATTTCTACTACCTCAAGGCAAAAAAGATAGAGAACCGCGGAAGTGCATCGGCGTACTATGAGATCAAATCGATAGATAAGGTAAACGAAAAAGGCACCGTTATTCTCATTTCCGAACCAAAGAAGATAGAGGAAGTCAATGCCGTGATTACGGCTCCGAAAGTGGGAGCGACTATCAGCAGCGAAATAAAGCAGGAAGGTTCGGAGGATATATGCACCGCACAATTTTACGGTTGGTATGTTGATAACGTGAGTTTGGTAAACGGCTCTGTTTTTGAATATGATAAGACATACGAAGCAAGAGTTAAGCTGACCCCGAAAGATGGTCATAAGTTTTCTGATACAGCAAAGTTTACCATAAACGGAAAAGACGCATCCGTTGTCCAAAAAACGATTGACGGGGCGATCATTGTCAGCACAAATTACATTATCAACAGAGATGTTATCAGTTATGTAAACTGCACCGTATCTCGTCCTGCAACGGGGCAAAATCCCCCGACAGCAGCTGTTCCGGAAGATGAGGAGTACACAGTCGAGAGTGTGCAGGTATACGAGAGCGAGCCGCCTCATAAGGTTTTGTCGTCAACCGGTGTTTGCAAGGCTTCGACAAAATATGTAGTTAGCATAAGAGTCAAGGCGAAGGAGGGTATGCGATTTTCCAATGACACGACCTTCTGTATTAATCATTATACTGCACGCCTGGCGACATTGGTAGGCGGTTCCGGCAGTGCCGTCATTGAGAAAGAGTATACCACCGGAAATCTGTACCTCGATACGGCATCTGTCACAATGGAGAATTCAATCATCAAGGAAGGCGACAAAGCGTATATTCCCGAGTTCGTATCCGATGAACCGAGCGATTATGAGGTGACGTTCAGAAACTGGTTTGATTACACAGCATTTGAAACAAACGGAGATTTTATATATCTTTCGGAAAACGATCCATTTGAAACAGGAAATACTTACAACCTGAATGTAACTTTGAAACCGAAATCGGATAAATACACTATAGATACGCAAACAAAGCTGAACATTAACGGTGTTGAGGCTAAGTTTTCACATTACAGCAGTTCAAAGCAGGAGTATTACTACACGCTGCCCATGGTATGCAGAAAAGTTATCAGCAGCGCATATTGTACGGTTACCGAGCCAACTGCCGGCGGTTCGCCCGTATTTACAGCGGTATCGTCCGACCCGACAATGTACAGCGTGGGATATGTTGATTATTCCTATGTTTCTAACGGAACGGAATCACACTTAGGCACAGGCAGCGTTTTCCAGGAGGGTAGGCAATACAGAGTATACGTTGAGTTTGAACCGACTGATCAGTATGTTTTCGCAGATGACGCGGAATTCTATATCAATGATGTTATTGCGAAAAAATATTATTCGAAAAGATTCAGAATTTTCTATGTCGGAGATCACGCACATGAGCTTACACATTGGACCGGCTACGATGCGACATGTACAAAAGAAGGAATGATCGAACACTGGTCATGCAGTCTTTGTCAGAGAAACTTTGAGGACGAAGCCGGAACTAAAGAGATCACAGGTTCGGTAAAAATCCCGAAGACAGCGCACACTCCGGGCGCGCCTGTTAAAGAACATGAAACGTGGTTTACGTATGATTCGGTCATATATTGTACTGTATGCGGTGAAGAGCTTAGCCGTGAATGGGTAGCAACAAGCGGTCCGGGTCACGAACATACGGCAGGCGAGGAGCATAAGGAAAATGAAGTCGCAGCAACATGTACGAAAGAAGGCTCGTATGATCTTGTTATTCGATGCACAGAATGCGATGATATTATGGCGATAACACATGTCGAAACGGCAAAGCTGCCCCACACACCCGGTGAAGTAAAGAAAGAAAACGA
>CADCOF010000202.1 GCA_902802975.1 uncultured Ruminococcus sp.
AGTGTGCGCATATGCCCTTTAGGGGAGGGGGACCGCCGTAAGGCGGTGGAGGGGTTCATGCTCAGAACTTTTGGCACAGTCTGAATTACGAATTACGAATTGAATTCCGCATTCCGAATTCCGCATTCCGAATTAACAAAACCTCTGTCAACACTAAAAGAAGGTGATAATATGCCAAAATTTAACGTAAATCTCATAAAGACAATAGACGACAGCTACGATATCGAACTCGGCTACAACCTCTTCGATACACTTATCAACGACTTGAAAAACGGTCTTGTCGGCAATATCAAAAAATTCGCCGTGATCACCGACGATATCGTCGAACCGCTCTACGCCTCCCCCATTCTTAATAAGCTGATCGAAAACGGATTCTCCGCTAAAATGTTCACATTCAAAAACGGTGAAAAAAGCAAGGTTCGCTCCACAAAAGAATATCTTGAAGACGCTATGCTTAACAGCGGATTCCGTCGTGACTGCTGCATTATCGCTGTCGGCGGCGGCGTTGTGACCGATCTCGCCGGCTTTACTGCGGGCACATTCGGGCGCGGCGTGCCGTTTATAAATTACGCCACAACGCTGCTCGCCGCGGCAGACGCGTCTGTCGGCGGCAAAACTGCCGTTGACACCCCGCTTGCAACAAATCTCATCGGCTTATTTAATCAGCCGAAAAAGGTGTACATCGACATCGCCGCATGGCGCACTCTCCCCCCTCGCCAGCTTTACAGCGGCATGGCAGAGACAATCAAACACGCCTGCATGGCAGACAGCGATTTTTTTGAATATTTGAATGATAATATGGACACAATATATTCATTCGACAAAGCAGCCTGCGAACACGTTGCCGAATGCAACTGCCGCATAAAATACAGCGTTGTTATGAAGGACGAGCGCGAAAGCGGACTTCGCGAAATTCTGAATCTTGGTCACACAGTCGGGCGCGCCGTTGAAACTGTCAGCGAATACAGACTTCTGCACGGCGAAGCTGTGGCTATAGGTCTTGCCGCAGAAGTAAAACTTTCCGTAAAACTCGGATATATGACGGACGAAGACGCGCAGCGCGTGATCTCTTTGCTGAAAAAAGCGTCGCTCCCGACAGAGATACCCGATTATATTGACAGAGAAATTCTTGTAAAGAAGTTGTATACCGACAAAAAGGTGCGCGACGGAAAGCTTAGATTCGTGCTGCAAAACGGCATAGGCAGCGTTGTGTGTTTCGGCGAAAACACGTATGCCGCCCCAATCGACGAGGATACCGCGCGGGAGATAATCATGTCGATGTAAGGAGGTATAACAGATGAAGAAGCGCAAAAAGGGCACAGATACGGAGATTCTGTATTTGCTGCCCAAAAAGAAAAGAAGCCTTATTCATCTGCTGTTCAGCCGCACGGCATTAATCATATTACTTATTATATTACAACTTGGAATATTCCACTCTCTTTATAATAATCTGAAAGACTACTTTGAATGGTTCGAAATCGCATTCGGCGCGTTTTCAGTTCTGATGGTATTCCACTTGTTTTCAATCGACATGGACTCCACCGCCAAACTTTCATGGCTGCTCATTCTGATGATTGCGCCTGTTCCGGGCGCGATATTTATGCTGTTTACGGAAAAAGACCTCGGTCATCGGGCTTTTATCGGACGAATGAGGGAGCTTACCCACGAAACAAAGAATATTATTCCACAGGATAACGCCATTCTTCAGGACAATGACGTATCGGACAGCGGAACTGCCGCGCTGCATAAATATTTAAACAAGTCGGGCTGCTTCCCGATATACCAAAACACGTCGCTGCGCTATTTCCCGGTAGGCGAAGATAAATACTCGGCAATGCTCAACGAACTGCGCAAAGCTAAGGATTTTATCTTTTTGGAATATTTCATTATAGAAGAAGGCATCATGTGGGGACATATCCTGAAAATACTTGCTGACAAAGTGCGCGAGGGCGTAGATGTGCGCGTGATGTACGACGGAATGTGCGAAGTGATTCTGCTTACGTCCGATTACCCAACGCGTCTTCAATCTCTGGGAATAAAATGCAAGCCGTTTTCCAGAATATACCCGTTTATCTCAACAAACTACAATTACCGCGACCACAGAAAAATACTTGTCATTGACGGGAAAACCGCCTTCACCGGCGGGGTAAATCTTTCAGATGAATATATCAACGAAATCGACAAATTCGGTCACTGGAAAGATACGGCGATAATGCTCAAGGGCGACGCGGTGAAAAGCTTTACGCTGATGTTTTTGCAGATATGGAATATCACGGAAAAAAGCCCGGAATGGGATAGATTTATCAACATAGAATCCGAGCGCGTCACGGACGGATATATAATGCCATACTGTGACTCACCGCTGGATAACTACAAAGTCGGCGAGATGGTGTATATCGACATACTAAACCGCGCAAAACGATATGTACACATCATGACGCCGTACCTGATACTTGACAACGAGCTGGAAACCGCGCTGAAATTCGCCGCACAGCGAGGCGTTGACGTAAAACTGATCATTCCCGGAATACCGGACAAAATGGCAATCTACGCGCTCAGCAAATCATACTGCAAATACCTGATCGACGCGGGCGTTGAAATATACGAATACAGCCCGGGTTTCGTTCATGCCAAGGTATTTGTAAGCGATGATGAAAAGGCGGTTGTCGGAACGATAAATCTTGATTACAGAAGCTTATATCATCATTTCGAGTGCGCGGCATATATTCTCGGTTCGAAATGTATTGCTAATATTGAAGCCGATTTCAATAAAACACTGAAAAAATGCCGCCGCATTGATCATAACATCATTAAGCACGAGAAAATCATTTTCAAAGCTACGGGAAATATTATGAGACTTGCAGCTCCGTTATATTGACGGGCTGCAATTTTTTATTGTTCAGATATTTTACAATATTTTTACACAATTGTAATATTTTTGACATATATTGCATACAAAATTTACATATCTATAAATGATCAAAAAGTAAAAATGCACAAAAATTTCTTGTTTTACTCCTTCCGTCACGCCTGCTTTCTCAGCCTACAGGGGAGGCAATTGCCCGATTTCAAGCCATCTTTTAAGCCTCCCCTTTAGGGG
>CADCOF010000203.1 GCA_902802975.1 uncultured Ruminococcus sp.
TCGCGGTCGTACCACGAAACGCCGTCAATAGCGTAGGTGTTTGTCGTTCCGGTTGAAAAATCGGTGAAAATATGATATTCGTCCGGTTCGTCCGAAACCGCGGAGAATACGGGAGAATATCCCGGAACAGGCTCCGTGATGCCCGATACGTAAACGCCGTCAATCTCCTCGATTTTGCACTTATCGGTATATACACCCACCGAAACAAGCTTTGAAGAATCCTCGCCGGCATATGCGCCTACAGTTGCCGTTTTCCCGTTGACGGTTGCTGTAATATTGGGCATGCCGTGTTCGTTTGTAGCAAACCTGAAGCCCGGCTGCGGAACGACGTCAACAAAAACGTAATACGAATGACCATCTATAAAAGTTTCCGTATCCGGGTCCATGCGGCGATCATTATCTGTAAAATCGCACCAATGAATTCCGTTTCTCCACGAATCAGTATTAATTTTGTAATAATAGCCGTAGGTGTAGGCACTGCCCTCGACTGTTGCCTCATAATCGGGCGTGCAGCCCGGGCGCGGAGTAGTCTCGATATCCTTTACTCCGATCTTGCTGATAATCTCGTATTCGCACACGCCAAAATCAACAGAAACAAGTATTCTATCCGAAAGCGAATAGGAGGAGTAATGCCCGGGCGTTTTACTCTTGTCATTAACGGTGACAGAAACAGTCGATATTTCGCCGTCGCTCGTTGTGGAAAACTCGTAACCGTCCTTCGATTTCAGCAAGAGATAACAAATATACTCATGCCCTTCCTTAAACACGTCGGTGCTTTTAAGGTCTTGATAGTCTTTCTTGTCAACCCAACGGATGCCGTCGGTAAACATTTTCGTGGGGGCAGGCTCGTAGCCCTCGTCGCCCTCAAATGCGGTGCGGAAATCGGGATGGCAGTCGGGGCGCGGCTTTTCAAGTGCTCTGATTCTGACCGTGTTCACCTGTGGCTTTGTACATACACCATAGTCATGTTTTATGAATATTATATCGCCCTTGTCGCTGCCCGTATATCTCTGAACATTGCAGCTGTGAACACCGATATAAGCTATAGGCAGATTCATTGCACCTATACCCGTGAACCTGTAGCCGTAGTTTGCTTTCAGGCAGATGGTCGCGGTATATGAGTGACCATCTATGAACTCGGTATCGTTGTCAACTTCCGTAAGTGCTGTTTTATCCCACCATACGACTCCGTCATCATAACCCGATACATCGCTTGGCGAATAGAGGGAGTACTTACCGATACTGGACTCACTTATAACAGGGAATTTGCCGGGCTTCCTGCCGGCATAGGGATCGTCGAGCGAAACACTCACGCCCCCGATATCGTTGAGCACGGTGAACGTGTACGAAACGGCAATGCGCCTGCAATACTTATTATTGTTGTCGTAGCTGTCGTCGTGCTCGCATTCGGCATATTCTCCGTTGACCGTCACATCGACGCCTGCTTTGTAGATGGTGTAATATTCGCCGTAAATATTCTTCTTGCTGCCGTTGGAAACAGTTCTGAACCAATACTGCGCACGGCTGGGTTTGCTTGTGCCCCTTTCGGCGTCTGAGGCAACGGGGATTTGCAGCAGATAAGTGTGCCCCATCTCGTACTTATCCTTGCCTATGGTGATCTCTTTTTCGTCCGTCTGATCGTACCAGCTTACTTGCAGGCATTTGAAATAGTCCTTCAGCGTCTGCTCGTTTATAAAGCAGTGATCGGTTGTCACCTTGACGGAGTCTTTGGTGATAACATTGCCCGTGGCAACGCCGTCAAGCTCGATCTTTAGCTCATCAATCGTATAATCTGCGGCACTCGCAGAAATTATCGACAGCGGCAGCATGCAGATCACCACAGCGGCCGTCAGAAGCAGACCGAGAGTTTTTCTTAGCACTAACTTACTTTTCATTTGATATTCCTCCTTTTACAGTACTGACATACATACAAATTTATATTTTAATCGTTCCAGATTATGTATGATATATCAAGAACGTTTTTTCATGTAGTCTTGATTGTGTACATGGCTTTGCCATGCGAATTTATCTGTGTGGCTTTTATTCTGTTAAAATGCCTCTGTTTTTGAATCAGCAGTTTAATTTTGGAACTGAATTTGATGATAATTTACAAAAAATTCACAATATTATTGTCGCAATCGGAGACGGAAAAGAACCCGTTTCAAAAAATCTGAATGTATTTACACATCTTTTTAGCCGGAGACAGTAGGAATGTGTTCCTATTATTTATCTCTGCTCTTCATCGTATTCTTTTTCTCATACATCTTTTCGTCGGCACGCTTGAAAACATCATCGGCACAGACGTCTGTTGTACGGTCATAAACCGCCAGACCGATAGCGGCACTTATCTTTTCCCATGGAGACAAGCTTGTGTCCTGTTCCATTTCATCAAAAGCACGGTACATTTCCGCTGTCAGCTTTTCTCTGTTAATAAAGTCATCGTTTCTCAATATAGCTACAAATTCGTCTCCGCCGATACGAAATACAGCAGAATGTTTGAAGGTCACACAGATAAGATTTGTCAGTTTTATAATAGCCGCATTTCCTTTATCATGACCGTACACATCGTTGAACTTTTTCAGATTATTCATATCGATCACAGCAATAGCGTATTCTATACAATCCAGTGCCGAGCTGTTATCAAGTCTGTCCATTTCCTGTTTATATGCTGTTCGATTTCTTATACCTGTCAGACCGTCTTTCATGGCAAGCTCGGATAATTTTGCCGCATTAGCTTGAGCAACATCAAGCTCCTGATTGACCGCCGAAAGACTATCGACATATTCTTTGATGTCCTCCATCATTTTTGCTATGCCCTCAGACAGAGAGCTGACTTCATCACGACCACGGATATTTTTTCTGATTTCCTGTGCTACATAAACATCTTTTGTCTTTGAATAGTCATCTACATTAGCTTCCAGTCTTGTGATCTTCTTGATAATAAGGCGGTTAAATATCACCATCATTATAAGCAATCCGCAAACAAAGATCAGACCGATAAAGAGAAATTGTTGAAGCGTATGATTGAGGATAGCAGTATTCACGGTTGCTATATCTATCTCCGCACCGATAAGACCCATTTTACCGCATACTCGTCTCTTTTGTTTGGTACTTGATTTCCCAGATACATATATTCTTTTTCTTCGCCCTGCGGGACATCGAAAGCAGCAAAAAGCTCGGGATCGTCAGCCTTCATTTGTATATAATCGGCACGGGAAAATCTCATTCCGTCAATGATGTAAATATCAGATTCTGTTTCTGATTCAGGGAGTATGTAGTAGGTGTAGGTCAAACCAAAACTATCTCTTGCTTCTTCAAATATCTGAATCCAGTAAAGCTGTTGATATATAAGATATGCGTGTTTTACATCATCATTAAGATCATCAAATTCAATATCCACGCCAAGCGTCTTTCCGGGGTATGCAGTCTGAAACAGGTGCTCATATTCTGTTCGATATGGTACATAATCGTCGGCGTCCATTGGTACATCGATTTCTCTGTAATGCTCCAAAAAGTATTTTTGGTACAGAGCAAAATCCACCCCATCATCTTCGATCAGCTTCTCCATGTACACGCTTACACTTCACAGATCATTTTCGCATTGCTGATGATAGCTGTTCATCTGATCGTGATACATAAGAATTCCGCAGCAGCCGAGTACAAGCAGCAAGAAGATGAGCACAATTACGCCAAGCTTAAAACTCAGCCCATGTATCTTTTTCATTTTTCTGTTTATCCTTTCGGTTACCCATTCATTTTCACCATTAGCGATGCCGTTATATGCGGCATATTCCCTGATTCATATTATAGCACCGTTTTTATACAGGTTCAATACTCTGTATCACCAGTTTCCAAGTTTTAAGCAAATAAAAGTTACTATTCACACTCTAACAGTCCCATCGCAACACAAAAAGACCGGTTTTAGCCGGTCATTTAGTTTTCGATGGTAGTTTTGTCA
>CADCOF010000204.1 GCA_902802975.1 uncultured Ruminococcus sp.
GCGGCAAGCCTTTTTGAAAAAAGGCTTGGCGAAAAACTTTGTGATGCTCTCTGTCTAACCTTAAGTTGATGACATTGCCTCTATCGCCGGGGAGGCGAGTGACTTTTGCTAGGCGGCAAAAGTAACCAAAAACGCCTTTGGGATTTAGTGGCTACAATCCCGCCTTTGTTTTCTACGGAGCCGAGTCACCGCCGGTTTTAGACTGGGTCGGCATTCTTCAATGCGCTGCGCGCAATTACAGCTTTTTCATGTGTATAGCGCGGGTTTTTATGGTTTAGATTTGCATATAGTTTGAGCGCGTATTGGGTACGGTGCGAGTCTCCAGTGGAGACCTCTGCGCAGCAGAAGCACCGTCGGGGACGGCTCCCAGCCGACCGAACCGGCAGGTGAGACCGGCATGCCGCCGCCAGTCAAGCTTTGATCTGACGCATGATAAAGGGGTCTTTTATCTTGTCGTCATTTGAGAACATGAGCATTTTTGTTATGATCTCTGCAGTTTTCGGATCTTCATCAAGGAACGGCAGGAATATCTTACTCTTTTTCCCGCTTGATACAGCGACAACATTTATCTGATGACCGCCGACCATATGTATAACTCCGCTTCCGAGATGAATAGTATACTTCGCCCATTTTCCGTCGATCATAATATGATTTTTGTCAACAGAAACATTCTTCAAACCGAAAAGCTTGACGTTGTAATCCACGATAACAGAACGCATTTCTATTGTTGAGTGACTTGTTTCGGGGTCTACGCCTCCGGCATGGGCAACACTGACGGCAAGATCAACATCACGCATTACTTCGGAGTATATGATATCGGGAATTTCGCTGATCTTTAACGGTGCATACGTTTTTCTGTCATAGAAACACACGCCGTCTATCGTTGGTGCTTCAATATCGGCAGGACTGAACCAGTCTGCAACGGCATACAAAGACGCAATTACATTGTCATCATAATATATCTTCTGTAAGCCGTCCTCATAATCCGCTACCCAGCGTCTTGTTTTCAGTGCGCCGACAGTCCGGCTTGCTTGTATCTGATAACCCGTGAACATAAGCGACATTGTCTTCTCGCTTTCCTCCGGCAGTTTTACGTACAATTCTCTGAAAACCTGACGGAACGGCTGGAATTTTCCTTCATTTGAACCACGTTCAAGCACAATGCTTTGGAAATCCGACCATACGCCTTTTTTGTACAGATCATACGGGTGAGCGGCGCGAAGCAGAGTATCATTGTCAAATTTGTGACGGGTTCCTTTTTCATCGATCAATACGCCGTTATCGATAAATCCGCAGATATACTCGTCTCCCGTTGTGACAAATACAAGACTCTCCATGATACAGCGTGTAACCGGGTTTTCGCACAGCGCGTTAAGCTCCCCAAGAGTAAATTTGCTGCATTCCTCCATTGCAAGCTCGAACATTTTCACCGTTCGGCTGTACTGCTGCTTGAGCTTTTCGTAAAACTCCTTCACTTCCAAAAACTCTTCATTTTTCTTAAGCGGTGCAGGCGTTGATTTGAGTGCTTTTCCCTTTTTCTCAAACGTCATGGACGGTTTGCCTAATTTATCAACAACTATCTGCACTTCGTATTCACCGATGCTTGTTTTGTCAAAGAAACGCTTGTTATGGCGGACGAGCTCTGTTTCCATAGAGAGTGTGAGACGCGTTTCGTCGCTGTAGCCCGCTGCTGCGGCAAGGTTTTTCAGGGCGTATTTTACCGCCTCGCCCTCGCTTTGTCGTCGCTGTGCGCCGAATTTTTTGCTCTGCTTCAAAAACGCCTGGATAAACTCGTATCGCTGCAAAATGTCGGCGTTTTCTTTTGACGGAATGATTCCGAGTGCCAAAAGTAAATCTTTGTTTCGCTTGTCCCTGATGATGTTCTCTGTTTCTGCAATGTCCATTTTACCCAAAGCAGCATCGGCAAATTTTCGCGCTCTTGTGTGCATATTGCTTGATGAAATATACTTTGCACTCTTATATATACGTTCAAACAGTTTATCGCCAAGTTGAGTATAAACGTCCATAAACCACTTAGCATCAAAGCAGCCGCCGTTCAGCTCTTCTTTTGTGAGCGGAGTATATTTCGCGATTATCGCAAAACGCTTGTCACTGATAAACTCCGCAGTGTGTGCCATAAAATAATAACAGCCGCTCCTGAACCCTTCTATACCCAGATGTTCGCCGATAAAATCTATCCACTGTACCGCAAACATAGCTACTTCGATTAGACGCTCGTCGCTGATGTGAGACTCCTTCGCTTTTTTGCTGAATATTTCGGCTGTTTCACCTTCGGCAGGATAACAAACGGAAAGCAAATGACCCAAACTTTCTTTTTTGGACATTGTTCCGCTGTAATAATAACTTCTTGCTTTCAGCGTTTCGTTTCCAAGAGCTTTCAGAATCTCCATCAAACGGTCAATACCGTATATTTTTTTGATGCTCGGAACAGAATGCGTAAATACAGTCTCACTGTCGCCTCGCTTAAGTTCCGTATTAAGAACAAGCTCGATAACATTCGATAAAACTTCATGAGAATTGCGATACAGGTCGCTGTCCTTTGGTATTTCATCGTTTTCGGTCAGCTTTTTCCCTTCAATCTCAAGTATTTTTTCTATGTCTCTGCGTGTATAATACGAAAGATTGTTTTCGGTCACGCTGCTAAGTGATGAAATCGATTTAGGCAGTCCTATGTACTCGAACATGATCTTGTATATGTCATCTTTGGTAATTATGCCATGCGCAAAAGCGGTAAGATATGTGTATATACCAAGTGTAAGATTGCTGCTGCCGCCTAAATGTCTGCTCTCTAATTCGTTGTTTATTTCATGCTCTTTCAAGAGAAGTTCATGAAGGATACGGAAATTTGTATCGAAATCCTTCTCTATATAGCCTGCCAGTTTAGCTATCATCAAAGACGGCGCACGCTTTGACAAATACAGAGCAGGCTGACTGTACCAATACGGCCTTTTCGACTCGTTATCGCGCGTCAGAATATATGTGTCCATATCAAGACAGCGAACGAAATACAGCACACAGTTTTGCACAACTTCATACGGCAACTCAAGTTCGAATTCGCTGAGTATGCAGTCCAAAACACAGCTTCTCAACTGACTGAAGGAACTTTCAAGAAAACGTTTGTCCTTGACTCCAAGTTCTTTGTCATAGTCAAAATCGGCGATAGTTCCGAAAACTTCCTTCTGCGTTTTGTCATAATGCTTTTGGGATTCCTTTGAAAGAGAAGCAGGAGAACGATCTCTGTTATGATACAGATACAGTGACCAAAAACGCTGAGGAGTTTTGATCGATTCGCGGTAATACTTCGCCCAAAGCTCATGAAAAGGCGTTACTTCCCATATTTTTTGACGCGCTCTCTCCTCTGCCACAGACGACCATTTGCATGGTAAGCTTCCGAAATTTCCAAGCAGACGTTCTTCGCCATTGTAGCCGGTAAATTCAAGATTTGAGTTTTCTTCAATAAGCGACATCAAGTCCAACTCCATTTTCACAAGCTCTTTGTGCGGCACGGAAAAAAACTTTTGTACAATCTTGATATCGGGTTTCACATTAGCCGGCGCAATAGATGTATTTGTATCGTACAGACCATACCCGTTTTCAGCGTTAAGCTCCTCGGAATCCTTTTTGCCAACTATTTCGTTAATGAGAATTCTTTCACGATCGGTCGGAGACTCTATGGAACCTGCTGCTGCGATAGATTTGGAAAAATCATCATCTTTGTATTCGGACATTGCAAACATCAACAAATCGAGTGCGGCTAATCTTATGTTTTCTTCTTTCGATGTCATCATCCGCAGTATAGACAATTTCAAATCCGAGGGAGAGCGTTTTTTGAGAAGTTCCAGAACGCCGCTGCGGATATCGGCAGATTTATATTTTGCGAAACCTTCAATTATCTGATACTCGCTGTCTGACATTTTCAGATCACACAGTATCTTGAGCGAAGTAGAGCGTGTATAGCCACCTTTGTCAGCGACTGCTTTAATCACGATATTTCTGAGAGACTGATTATCGCTGCCCTTCTCTTTTAATACAACTCCGATAACACTTATAATATCGGAGCGAGTATCGACGTCGAAATCCGTCATGCGTTCACCTAAGGAACAAAGTTTGTCTTCATCGTTGAGTATAATAGCGGCACCGAGCATACACTGCAAAATACGGCTTTTTGTTATTTCACCCGAAAGCCACGGGAAAACAAACGGCGCGTATTCAATCTTCTTTTTAGACATGGATCTATACAATCCGTCCATGATATCATAATGCTTTTGTGCTGCAGATTTATCCTTGAAAAATGGCTTGGCATATTGATCAATGTGCCGATAATCGTTTTTGCAGGAGTAATTGTAGTAGATATACATGGGGTAGTACATAGCAAAAACTTTTGTATCAAGCGGGTGAGTTTCTATCACTTCGGACGCAATACGGTAAGTAATGCTCTTTATCTCGACTTGGCACATGAAATAACCGATAGTCAAAAGCTGTACATCATTTTCACAGCCTCGCAATTCCAGGATAACATTCATTGCATCAGCTATATCATAAAAGCTAAGTCCCCACAAGCCACAGTAGATATGTACCGCGTCTGTTGTATTGATAAGCTCCATGCAGTTCTCACGGCTTTTGACGGCAGCGACCATATCGTCAAGCACCTTTTCGGCAGTTCTGTCTGGTTCGCCCTCCCAACAAATTCCGCACCATGTCGCAACGGCGCGTTTCACCGCAGGAAAACGGATAAGGTTATTATCCTTGATAGTGTTTAGTATCGATATGAATGCCGCGATGGTTCCGCAGTCGGCACTTTCGCAGATAGACTGACGCAGCCCCTCCTGAAGACGGGCAGCCACAAGCAGACCGCACAAAAGCGTGTGCAGCTCGGTATTATCCGACATAATTACGGAGCGAATACAACGATAAGATAACACATTCGTGTTGTTTTCGCTTGTTATCATATCGTGCAGTATACCGATAACTTCTTCATCACCGGAATTGATGCGCTCGGCAATAAATGTATCTGTATATCTTAAACTAAGATATACAGAACGTTTTATATCATCCTCCCACTCATCACATACAATGGGCTTGAGGTTTCCGATACTCAATCCAAGTCGGCCAACAATATAATAATAATTCATCAGCTTAAAAATTCTCTGCGCATGAGGAAATACATCACGGCTGCGATAGCTTCTTCTGTAATATGAGCGGCTGTACTGATAGCGCACCATGTTATCGCAAGCACGATAGAAGTCATTGACAAACTCGCTGGGCACGAGAATTTCGACAACTTTCCCGTACTCTCTCTTTACAAATTCGGACAACACATCTATATGCTGTCTTTTGATCTCAACGTAATATTTTGAGTCTCTGTCAAACGAGTCATCTGCACCATACATAACAAAATCCAGTGCCTTGCGCTCTTTTTCCGAAAGACACTTTAGTTCTTTTTTGTGAGTATCGATAAATTTCTCATTATACTCTTTGATGATGTCATAGCTGTACAAATTTCTTCCTCCTTTACCATATTCTGCCTGAAAGCATAACCAGCTTGATGAATGTTAGACTTTCTGTTGATTTTATATCGACAAATTCATCGAGAGATTCAAGCTTTTTGTCATCTGCAAAAATAACTACGATCCCGTCTTCAAACGCTTCCAAAGCATTATCGACAGAGGTCTGCAGGTTGGGTAACTTTTCTCCGTAATTTACGTTGAATGCCACTTTTCCAAGCTGAGCTTTATTTTCAATGTCGACAGGCGACAACACATTAAAAAGCTCGGACGTTTCACGGCGTTCTATATATTCATCGACGCAGTTTTTCACCGCCGCAGTGATAAGCTGACGCACTGTAGATATGTTATCATCAAACATCATGCTTCTTGTTGTGACCTTGTTTTTTTTGCCTGATACAGTTTTTACATTGATTTTTACTTCTACCATGAGAAATCACCTACTTAAGTATGAGTTAGTGTGGAGTTTGGAGAGTTGAGAGTGGAGTTGGCAGTTGGTAGCTGAAATTGCACTCTCAACTTTAAGCTTTGAGCTGTATTGTATTTTCCAAACTTACTCTAAAAACAGTCCGTACTTAATGATAGCCGCTATTGCCTTTCTGCGCGAATCATATGCGGCTCTTGACAGCTTGCATATCACTTTATACATCATGCAGAGTTCTTCTTCGGAAGGCGGTGTGCGTCCGAATTTCGCTTTTAGCGCAGTCGCTGTAAAGAGTTTATAATCTGCAGCCGATACGCCTCTGATTAATTTGCTTATTCTTAATGAGAATTCTTCTTCTCCCTGATCTTTGGATTTTTTGATCCGCTGCAGTCTCAGCAGGAAAAGTGAATACGAGTACATCGATAACGCTCTTCTGCGTTCATCTCCCTTTGTTAAATACAATATACGCAGTTTGATCAAAGATACCCGCAGCAAAACAGCCGATGCGGCGATAACAAATATTTTCAGCAGCATCATAAGGAAGCTTTTCAGTGCCTTGAGCAATTTTGAAGGCGGCGCAGTAACAGTGCCATCTGAGGAAGTTGAAATGCTTTCGCTCTCGGATTCGGTGTCGCTGTCTGTATCGCTTTCGGTATCACTGTCCGTTTCCGTATCGATGTTTGTATCGCTGTCTGTTTCTAAGTCTGTATCGTCTCCGGTATCACTATCAGTTTCGGCATTTTCGGGTGTTGTATTCTCCTCGGGAATATCACCGCCGATGTAAGGAGGCGTAAATTCCACTGGTATCCATCCCATCAATGGATAATATACCTCAACCCACGCATGGGAATTGCTGTCCGGAATCGGGTGATATCCTCCGTTAATTGCGGTTTTTGGAGAAAGATCCTTCTTTGAAACTATATAGCCCTCACAGTAGCGCGTAGGTATTCCCGCACGCCTTAGCATCAGCGCAGCCACCGTTGCGAAATGCACGCAATAACCTTTATGGTTCTCGTTGAGAAAATACCCGACAAAATCCCTGTCTCGCGGCGTTTTGCCGGGACTGAGCGTATATTGTGCCTGATCCGAAAGATACTGTCTGATAGTAGACTCCATGCTGTCATAATAGCCTTTGATATAAAACATTCCGTTGTTATCTCCGACATAAGTATTGTTACTTTGAAAGATCATTTCAATGGAATCATCAAAATATTCAGGCAAATACGAATCTATATTTTCGGGGTAATCAAGATAATTTTCAAGAACAAATTGGCGGTATATTTTCTCGTTATCCAAGAAATCACGATAATCATCTTCGTTTGCTGCGTCTTCCCCTGTCAAATAACTGCTGTATTCCAAAAAATCTCCATCATGGAGAATACTGTACAAGCATTGATTAGGGTTGCCCGTATTGACGTAATCAATTATACTTGAATTTAATATATACTGATATTCAGATGTATCCATATATATGTCTTCATATATATTTTCGTCATCAGGGGTACTTATTTCACTCCAGCTTCCATATGAACCGATATATGCACTTGGGTAATCGAAAGAATAATCAACAACACGCTCCCGGTAATCAGACAATCCACTGCTGAGTGATACGGAAAAAGATCTGTCGTATTTTGCCTTTGCGGTGCCATTGACTATCTCATCGGAATACTCAGGCAGCATATATCCCGCAGTAAGAAATGTTTTGGGATTGATCGCTTCGTTTACGATTTCAATATCGTATGTGTGAAGAGGATAAAACAAATCATTATAGTAATTTGTTCCATCATAAAAATTGATCGCATTTGGTTGAAACAGCTGAGGATAATATCCGTTTTCGACCAGCATATCCCAATTGTTAAAAGAATTTACTTTACGTGGCGAAAGAGATTTCCAGCTTTTTCCATTAAATACATCTGCCGAAAAAGCTCTCAGATACTGAATATATGCGCGGTCGCTTTTGATCTTGAACATTGTTTCACCGGAATAATGAAGATCACCGAGCTTTGACACCTGACCGTGATTAAGATTATCCGATGTACCGAAACCCATCTGTTCAAAAAATGTACCCGAGGCGGCATATTCCGCATAATGCAGGATATCACGTCCAAATTGATCAAGTTCCTTGCTGCGCTTGTAATTTGTGTAATCGAATACATTATACATAAATAGAGTTATCAATCCGGCGAAAATAAACATAACCGCTGTTTGTTCCGCTGCCGAATATGCAGAGTATTTTCCTGAAATGCGTATCGTTTTGCCAAAATGCAGCACAATATCGCGCTTGCCTCCGATGCGGAAATCGGATACGTTGATCACATACGTCACAATGCACATAAGAAATGCGATCAAAAACCAAAACTCGCCCACAAGAACATTCAGGATAAGTGGAACGCTGCAGATAGACATTACCGCTACGGCATAGCAAATCGAACTGCACCGACGCACGCCCAAAAATGACATCACCAAAGTCAATCCGAACACAACAGCAGACATAAACCATACCAATTCTTTTTTGGGATCATCCGCATCGTAAAACACAAGATAATACCGCTGTGGAGATACGCCTTCTGATACAAGTATGCTGTACATTACACGGTTTGCCGCACGGATAAAACCATTTGCTATAAGTTTGTACCGCGGGATAAATTCAACTGCGGCGATGATCAGAATTACCGCCATCACGGCTGCATATTTCTTTTTTATACAGTGTAATCCGGAAATGATCAAACTGCTAAAAAAAGCTACGCTAAAGAATAATGTGATTTCCCGCTCGGAGAATGAAAACGAGATTGGTTCGGAAGAACCGCTGCCAAAAAGCCCGAAGCTTTTTGCGTAAATAATCATCAGACATAACAACGTCACACTAACTATCAAACAGGCCAATATGCTCATAACAGGATTATCATTTTTGTCGGTCTTTATGCCGATAATTCCATTTAATTTGAGTATACGAGGCTTTTTGCCAATAAATTTATCGTTATTTTTTGTCAATTCGAGTCACCTCCGATAGAGTTGTCTTTTACGTCGATACACATCATCGAACTATCGGGGTGAAAATCATCGTTCATATGTGACGAATCATAAATATAGTAAACTGCTGCGTCACTGTGATAGACAGATTTATATGAGTGATATGTAAGTCCGTTACCTTTCGGCAAAGGATTAGACAAAACCATTTTCATCAACAGTGATATATCTTCTGTTTTTTGTATCTTGATTTCAATATTTTTATCAGCTGTATTCGAAAAGAGGCTTACATTAAACGGCTTGTTCTGCTCGATCAATCTGAGTGCCAGCTGCACAAACACCGCAAGGAGATTGTCGGAAAGCTTCTTTTTTTCTTCAACAGATACATCTTCATAAATCGATGTTTCGATCAAAACACGAATATTCTCCTCAATAGGACAGCTGAATTCCTTAACTATCAGCATATCACGCTTTGTACTGAGCGGCCAATGAACATTTCTCAGGTCATCGCCCTCACGATAATCCCGAAGCTCGAAAACCTGAGACCTATCGTCACCTTTTACCGTGTCCGAAAATATATCACTGTCCGGTATAATGTGCGAGGCGGCATTGGCGTTAAGTTCCTGCGGTTTTGACGACGGTGTTATCAGCAATTCTACAAATTCACGGCTGGCTCGTATGGGAATTGCTAGCAGTCCAAAGCTGTCACACACTTTAACTTTTAATATCCTGCCACGTATACAAGCAGCATACGGAGTTTCAAGCGGAACATAAAGCCGTCTTTTATCGTGGGCGGCAAGTGCGGAACAAACAGATACACGAAGCTCCCCCGTATCGCATGGATCGCTGAAGCCTAGTTTTACGATCAGTTTTCCGACCGGCAGTACAAAAGTATTTTCAATAGTTACGCAAAACTCCACTATTCTTTTTGATGTATTTGCATGGGAATGCGTCTTGCTTAGAGCAGCAGTAACATTTCTCGATACCATAACGCACTGAACAAAGCTCACGGAACACAGAGCGCACACCAACACTATTGAAAATAAAGCCACATATGAATCGCAGTATACATAGAAAAATAACAGTACAACCGACGCTGCAAGCAGTGCAATTCTGTTTTTTATCATTATATCAACCTCTGACCGTGGGCGCGTCCACTCTTCGCAAAACACCGTTTAAAACATCTTCACAGGATTCGTCCGACATTTTTGCCTGCGCACTGAGAATTATACGGTGAGAACACACATCAATAAAGGTTTTACTGACATCTTCGGGGATAACATAATCTCGTTTATGCAGGAATGCGCGGGCTGCTGACATATTCGAAAGCGCAAGCGCACCTCTGGGGCTTACGCCAAGCGTGATCTTTGAGTCCTCTCTTGTGGCGTTGACAAGGCGCACAATGTAATCCAAAATAGCGTCGCTCCGAAATACATTCTCAACTTTATTTCGCATTTCCATAATGTCATACGCAGACGCTGCGGGGCGTACAAGGTCAAGCGGATTGTAGCCCTGACGATCACGAAGCATGGCGATCTCACTTTCAATATTCGGATACCCCATGGTCAATCTGACTGTAAATCTGTCTGTCTGCGATTCCGGCAAAGGCAGCGCACCGGCAGTTCCGACATGGTT
The DNA here is from genome assembly GCA_902802975.1 of uncultured Ruminococcus sp. Taxonomy (GTDB): domain Bacteria; phylum Bacillota; class Clostridia; order Oscillospirales; family Acutalibacteraceae; genus RUG592. Next base: position 10,552 of record CADCOF010000204.1, read on the forward strand.
TTGTGTTGCGATAACCATATGGGGTTCGGGACACTGATGAGTTACTCCGTCAACTGTAACGGCGTGTTCCTCCATCAATTCCAAAAGCGCAGACTGAGTTTTACTGGATGTTCTGTTTATCTCATCTGCAAGCAAAAGATTACAAAGACCTGCGCCCTTTTTGTATTCAAATTTTCCTGTTGATTTATTATATATAGTAAAGCCTGTAATATCAGAAGGCATTACGTCCGGAGTAAACTGCACGCGCTTGCATTCAAGCTGCATAGCTTTTGAAAACGCGAGAGCCATTGTAGTTTTGCCCACACCGGGTATATCCTCGATCAGAATATTTCCTCCGGCCAATATTACTTCCATTACTTTTACAAGAATATCGTCTTTTCCTACAACTACTTTCTTAACTTCTTTTATGATATTTATAGCCTGTTTCATTTACTGCCTCTTTTCATAGTCTATGTAGATATTTGCGTAAAACAAATCTGAAATAATTATACATCATACAAAAATAGATTTCAATAACTACAGAAAAAAATGGCAAGCAGACAGGCAGTTACTATTCACACTCAAACCTAAGATAAAAATAGGAGAAAAACTCTAAAATAATCAAAAGCCTCAAATCTCGTAAAATTGAGGA
>CADCOF010000205.1 GCA_902802975.1 uncultured Ruminococcus sp.
GTCGAGTATATCCAGAGAACGATACTTGTTCTCCAGCACAATATTATCCAGATCGTTGATGAACGAAACGCGGATGTATTCCGGGAAAGTGAGCGCAAGCCCCTGAATGCACTCACGAAGCTTTTTGTTGTCCAGTCCATAGATATCTGCCGGACTTACACCGGGGGCGTCGGGGGTATCATGTACTTTAATTAATTCGGTTAATGTGAAAGCGTGACGCCCGGTGTGTTCCGCATACAGATAAAGACTATACAGCAACGCCACCGCATCCGGCATTTGCCAGCCATCTCGGAGATAGGTGGTCTTTGAAATAGACAATCCTTGATTTAATGATGCACCAATAGGCGATTGTCTAAAAGTTTCAAGAAGAGAGCCTACAGCGTTTCCACGTGTGGTAGGAGAATATGCATCTCCAAGCATCACAACCAAATCACCTTTTTCAAAGCTAGTGCCAGGGTCGACAGTAATACAAAACCATTTGCATATTATCGAATTATAAACCAAATTTGACCATATTATTGCCCAAGTAAAAGGATTAAATGGACCAAATTTTTGCAGCGCATTTCCTAAAGGAGAAATAGTGACCGCATTATTTGATTTTGATAATTCAATTAACTCACTTTCTTTTAACCAAACTTTTAATGATTTGTATTGCAAAGTACCTAGCTCTTGCCTAGCAAAGCATTCAACACCATATGTCATAAAATGCTCAAGAAAACTCTGACGAAATCCAAAATTTTGATAGCGATTCATACCTTTTAAATCCATTTTATTTCCTCCCTCAGTAACTGATAGCGACCTTGCTATAATACATCCTTTATCCGTAAATGAAATACAGTTTGAACAATGAATGCATTTTGATTCTCTAATAAGAATCTTACCGTTTGACTGGATGCTAAATGCTCCGGTAGGACATTGCACTTCACAAGCCTTACATCCTTTACAATAAGCGACTTTATTCGCAACGCCGCGTAAATGACTTATAACAAAACGATTCATTCTATTAAACGGTCGATATGAAATAGAAAAAAGATTTCCATTCGATGAGACTTTGTACTCATAGTTTGTGCCGTCTATTTTTTGTATTCCTCTAGTGTTTCCTTGTTCTGTAATGACGCCGAGTACTTTAGCTACATTGAACCAATTTTGTGTGGGGTTAATAATAGAAAAACATATGCTATTATCTGTAACTACTTCGCCAACTCTATTTCCCCCATTAGGAAGATAACGTCCGCCTGACCGCATTTTCCAACCGCCTTGTTCAATGTATTTTTTGACTTCGGTTGGAGGTTTGCAACTTGCAGAGTATGTTTCTACTATTTTCCGTAAAAGTTCAACTTCACTGGAATAATACTCACCAGTTAAACTATCCCACCAGTCAGAAGACATGGGGCATACCATACACCCAACTCTAAACAAGCCTTTTCTATATGCGTCGTTTATCAAAAGTCTATCGGCTCCATTGAGAATATAGCAAAAAATCTCTGCTGAATTCCACTTATGAATCGGACTACAGTTTATTTGACTAATGTTTTTGGTTCCAACACTTATTTCTTCATATTTTGCCCGACGAGCACTTTCTTCTGCTCTAACGCCGTCATAAACTACTGCCTTAGTATTGATATTCCCTGTTATTTCCCTTAACTTCAATATTGTAGGAGCAGATTTATGAACAGCACAACACCAACGGTTTTTAGCAGCAGGAGGACCAAATTCATACCACGAAACACATGGTTCCAAATGGCTTTTTGCTGTATAAAACTTTAACTGTGACCATCTCTCTTTTGCGCGCTCTACCGCCTTATATGTATCGGAAAGCTCCATTCCTGTATCGCTGAAAATTACACAAAACTCATCTGGAGCTAACGCTTTAGCACATAAATCAAGCAGGACGATGGAGTCTTTTCCTCCGGAAAAAGCACAGACAAACGCGTAATGCTGCGAAGCGTACTTATCGTGCTGTGCGCGAATAAATGTAATAGCTCGCTGTTCCAGGCTTTTCATCAGGTTTCTGTTGACTTCATATAACCGGATTACATCAATTGCCTGTAGTTGCAACCGCTCTTCTGTATGACGTATTATCACAGGGCGAGAATAAAAGCCACCGCCCTGTGCTTCCGCCACACAAACTCCGTTCAGCACATAACGGCGTACTCCTTCCGCCCAGAGCAGCGGAGCATCTGTTTCAGGGTAATCCCAGTATTTATACATTTCAAAAAAGTCAAGCTCTTCTTTAAAAACAGGACGTATTTCTTTCTGGAGCTTGACATTTATTGTCAGACGAAAAATGCCGTATTCATCTGTCCATTCATATCCATACATGATAGTAAACTCATTTCGTTTTTATTTTCACACGCAAGGGTTGAATGAGTCGATTCAGCCCTTGCTCAATACAGAATTTCATTGGCTGTTTCCTTTGTCAGCCAGGGTCGATATTGGTGCAGCATCGCGTGACAATTAGGACATACCGTAATAAAATCACTGGATTTATATGCCTTTCTGTAATCCAGATCTGTTATTTCTACTGTCAAATGCAGTTGCATAAAACCTCCGGGGACGGTCTTATAAACCTGCGACAGATCAAGATGACAGACTTCACAGATAGGAACAGCCGTAATATTTTTGCTGTCTCTTATCTCCAGCATTCTGTGTAGATGACTGAGTAACGCGCCCTCAGGAAAGTCATATGTTTCTTCTATCGCTCCGAAAGTGGAAGAGTTAAAAAAATCGACATTTCTTTTTATTGCTTCTGCAATATAATGTATTCTTTCTTTATCATCAAAATAGTCATTCGCAACTTCATAAAACATTGCACCAACGTGAGAATTTCTTTTTTCTTTAACCTTACTAAGCCGAAACAGACTTATTTGCTTACTAATACCGGTAATACTTCTAAAGGTTTCTGTGTGTTTGTTTTTGGGTACAATAGGAAGAAAATTTAATAACCTGCTTAATTCTTTAATTGCTTCACTATCTGCATTTAAATGCTTTTCCTCAGAAAAAAAGAGCGTGTCCAACGCCAATATTACCTCGTCACGAGTAAATGCTACATTTGACATACTTCACAACCTCACAGTAACCTTGCTGCCGTCGCTGTTCCACAGGAACCGGGGATCGCCCTTGAGGGCATTATGCATATTGTATATCAGCTCGTTTCCGTAGAGCATACCGGCACGCACAAGAAGTTTTCGCAATGCTTCCGCTTCAAAGGATGTACGCTCCGGATGTTCCTCATACAGGAAAACAGCGACCGCATCCCGGAAATCCACAATATCGCAATCATTAGCAACCAACATCGCGTGTAGGGTGTTGCTGCTTTGCGACGTCATTGCCATGATTGTCCGTGCGCCAAGCTCCTTGGAATAAAAACGGAGCAAATGCTGCAGCAGCATCGGCGTCCAATCCAGCGATGACGGTAATGCAGGTAACAGACGATACCAGTTATCCGCAATTCTCCGGAGAATGATATGATCACCGACGTCCGCAAACAAGTGCGCAAGTGCCTTCTTCACCTTATCGAAAAAATCACTGTCCATATGCATAAGCTCCGCCAGCAGGTACTCATTATCCTGATAAATCAGAAAAACCGGTTCTTTATCAATCCGCATGAGACCGCGAAGATTTCCACCGTTTAACCCTAAGCCCTTGATATAGTTTTCAATTTCAGAAAAAGTTACGGTCGTACCTTTTTCACGGGCGTATTTTTGTATAATGCTAATGATGGAATCAGCGGAAACCTCCGGCAGGCTGATATA
>CADCOF010000206.1 GCA_902802975.1 uncultured Ruminococcus sp.
ATCGCACCGAAAAACTATCTATGCGGAACTATCTTTCGCTTATGATAAACTCGGACGGAACTTGCCCGCGGCCGCATGGCCGCCGATACGTGATAGTTAACAATTAATCGATAAAAATTAGTCTATAATGTCAATAGATGAAAAACTTTTTTTGTGATACAATAATTATCATAAGAGAAATGCCCGATATTTCTCAATCAATGTTGAATGGGTGATATATTATGAATAAAAAAATAATTTGTAACGCTCTTGCAGCGTCAGTAGTTGTTGGATCGTCATGCACTGCACTATTTGCCAACGCAGCTGTCATTGAACAAACTCCTTCCTGTGTCTCAGGTAAAATTTACTTTGATACGGGTGAATGGAATTCGGATAATATCTTATTTTATATTTGGGACGAAACGACCGGTATGTACGCAAGTAAGAACGGCTGGGTCAATGAACAAACGTGGGGTCAAAAGAAAAAGATCAGCGGTAAAAAACTTGACGACGGTAGGTTTGAGTCGTACGAACTTGATCTTACTGAAGGTCATAATGTGTTTGTGATATTTCATGATTTCAATTCGGGTGCGCAGACTGTTGATTGCGTTTTGACGCCTGACGCACTCGGAGATACAGCGAAATTTACGGGTGATATACTTCAAGCTCCTCAGGATGGTACTCCACCTTTAAGGGAAGTTCGTTTCGAAAATTCCGGTCTTACAACTCCGCTTCGAATTACGTTAACAGGCGACATAGTGGGTGAAACTATACTTCCAAACACAAACCCCGCCTATGAAGTGGCAAAGTTTATTTTCAAATGTCAGGGAAAAACAATCAGCTCATCTAACCAACCGACAGTTACGGTATACAGCGTTTTTGAGGCGATAGATCGATTCAAAACAAATGCAGATGACGTGTGGGCAGAGTATCAGGCGATAAAAGGCACGCCATTGGACAAGGAGAACTGCGGTTACACAATCGAGAAAGAAAAGGAAGCCGCGAAAATACTGGGTATAGCGTATCAAGACGGTGGGAATGTTCAAACTCCCGAAGACTATACGTCTGCGTCCATGGGTGTAAAAAAGCTGTCCGATGGAACAGTTGAGCTTGTTTATTATTCTTCAAACGGAAATCGATTTAACATGGAAACTTCGTTGGGCAATAAAGTTGCAAGCCGTATTAAAGAGTACGCTTTTTCCGAATGTGAAAATCTGGAAAGCGTAAAAATCCCGGAATCCGTAGCGTACATTGGTGAAAATGCTTTTTCGTATTGTGAGGAAGGTTCCGATACTTACAAACCTCTTCCCAAACTGACGATATATGGCTACGCGAATTCTGCGGCTCAGAAGTTTGCACAAGAGTATGGTATACCATTTAAGCCTGCTTCTGAATACCCGGGTGCTAACAATGATCAGCCCGGCACAAAACCCACATCTCTTTATGGCGATATTGACGGAGACAGCAATATCACTTCTGCCGATGCGCTGTCTGTTCTGCGTGCAAGCGTAGGTCTTGAGAAAATAACCGCACCCGAGCTTGTGAAAGCAGCTGATATTGACCTCGACGGAACACTTACCTCCGGCGACGCGCTGGCAATTTTACGTGCGAGCGTTAACCTTGATAAAGACACAAGAGTAGGAAAGCCGATATAGCAAAAAATCCTTCACCATTGCGGTGGAGGATTTTTTTAAATGTGCAATGTGCAATTAATGCTCGCCGCCTGTTTTCACTCCCGACCATAAGTTTTTTACACTTAGCAATTATATTGTCGTGTGTTATAGTTTTGTTTATATAAATATTTTAAATTTTAACTTTTCACTTTTCACTTTAAACAAGCGGCTTCTTCTCCCTGCAGAGCTTTGTTGATTGCTTTGCCCAAGAGCCTGCCCGAACGTGAGATCAGTGAGTCTATGTCATTCGGCGTTACTATCATGTTTGTGGCGTCATAAACTTCTTTTCCGGTGAGGTCGTGTGCGATAACAGATGCGTTTACCATTGTGGGAATACCTATTGCAATCACAGGAATTCCAAGTGTTTGCGCGTTTAGTGCGGTGCGGCGATTCCCGATTCCTGAACCGGGCGACAGACCTGCGTCTGACATTTGTACGGTGCAGCCAAGACGCTTTATGCTGCGGGCGGCAAGCGCGTCCACTGCGATCAAACATGACGCGCCAACGGCGGTACAGGCGGCTTTTAGCAGTTCCTGTACTTCAATTCCCGTTTGTCCAAGAACGCCGGGGCGCAATACACACACCGAACGCATATCTTTGAATATTTCAAATGTTTCTATCATATGGCGTGTTGCGAGAATGTACTCACATGCAGCGGGACCGAGTGCGTCGGGCGTTGCGTTTGGGTTTCCCAGTCCCGCCACAAGCACGCAGCCATTTTCGGGGATATATTTTTTCAGCGCATTTGATACGGCGTCAACTGCGTTGTTTTCGTTATACACCGGGTTTGTGAGCGTCTTCATTTCACATGTTACGTATGCCCCCGCAGTCATTCCCGAAACATTCGCTGCGTCTTCATCTATCGTCATTTGCGTAACGTGAACACCGTTTTCTTCGTATTCGGTAACGTTCGATTTCTTGAAGGCAGTTTTGTTTAGTTCGCCCGCCTCAATAGCAAGATCGGTCTTTATATTCATAATTGTTCTCCTTGATCGTTGAAATCTATAGTGAACGTCATTGAAAAAATCCTATTAAGAACATTTATGAGTGTGGAGTTCAATTCGCAATTCG
>CADCOF010000207.1 GCA_902802975.1 uncultured Ruminococcus sp.
ACGTAGTCAAGGCCGATCCTGTGGCAGAACTCGACGGAGGTGGGATCGCCGCCGTGCTCGCCGCGGATGCCGACGTGGAGCTTCGGATTTACGGGCTTGCCCTCGAGAGCCTCGTAAAGCTTTTCGAAGTCGCCCTGCTGATAGGGCAGGAATTTCTTTCCTGTACTTCAAGGGGACAAATACTATTTATACTAGGCTGACTTAAAGCTTATTAGAAATTGTATGCGTGCATATAGGGCGTGTAAGAATAATTGCTTGAATTGTAGCCCATTGGAACATAGGTGCCGTCTATGGTATAATACTCATATTGATCAAACCACGGGTTCCATATTCCCCATGCCCCATAAGAGCTAAATCCTCTAAGTACAACACTGTGATTTCCGGCAGTTGCATGCATCGCAACAACACAAAGGTGATCACTGTTTAAGGCACTAACAAGTGTCCAATTTGAAGTTGTTGTTGTTAAAACAGTAGGGTATAAGCTATATTGGCTTGATATAGATGTCATCGTCGCTCCATTATCTGAAGCCCACGGGAAAGCAGATGAAGTGCTTGGATTTGCTCCAAGAGCTATCGTCATAATCCCCAACGCTGTTGTATAGAATGTGGTCTGAGTCCGAATAATTGTAGCTAAACAATATGCAGTACACCAATTGTTACTTCCTTGCGTTTCTATTATATCGAGGGGGATGTATTTTGTTACTGCTTTTGCCGATTTAAGATTCAACGCAATATCTGCAGGACTTTTCACATCTACGACCGAAAGCTTTCTATCGTTCGCTTTGGCGCTGCTGAATAAAATTTGTTCTGTTTTCTCTGGATACTCAAACTACTTATCTATGCCAATGGTTGCAATAATTTGTGAATCAACAAGATTTAAATACATTGGACGATTTGCGGAAGTAAGCATCGCAAGTTGGTCCAAATCATCGGCAAGAATTGAGCTTATTGTTGCTGAGTAAGTATTTCCATCTGGGTATACTCGATACAAATACGTTAAGGTTTCATTATTAAAAACCGGAAAATAATATACGTCCGCGTCAGCATCTGCAAACGAAAAAGGAGTGCCTACATAAATATCATCGTAATCTATTTTGTCAGGTAATGACATGATAAAATTAGATAGATTTTCAGACGCATATTCGATGTATCCCGTTGGACACTCTGATGTCGCAATAAAGAAACCCGGATCAGAATTATCAGATGCAAAAGCGAACGAAGGTACAGTTGCCAGTAAAAGTGCACAGGCTAATATCATACTTACGGTTTTTTCATAGTTCTTCCTCCTAAAATTGTAATAAAGCTTTGTATATATCCTTGCTGAGATCTATTGCCCCCTGAAAGAGTCTTTCAAGCCAGATTAACACCGGTTACTCCTCTCGGACGCGGCAGTACAAGAACGGCTCTTTGCCGTCTGTTGCCGTATCCCAGTATTTCCAGCGAAAATAGGCCCCGGTTTTATCCGACGCACTCATATAAACGTATCCGTCCACGTTTCCGTCGAAGTCATTCTTTGTTGAAAATAGATTTCCTAGATTATCCAGTTCTCCAATGAATTTATAATCTTCCGGCAACGAATAGCAGATTTCCCCTGAGAAAATATACAGCTTCTCATCATAATAAAAATGCAGCGGAGCAAGTCCTGATTCTATATCCCTTTCCGTGGTCGGTTCCGTTGTAACGGCTTTGATCCCGACGCCGAAAACGATAAAGAAACACGCGGCGACAATTGCCAATATTCTCCAGATATGACCGCTATTACTTCGCGTGGTTGGCGTATAGTCAATAGCTCCCATTACGAGATCCTCGTCGATATTTCCAAGTGTGACTGCTAATATAGGCGTTTTCACAATTCAACTCCTTCATTCTTTAAAAAAGCTTTTAATCTCTCCCGTGAACGATACAGCATATTTTTGACTTTGCTTTCAGTATAAGAGTATTTTTCGGCAATATCCCCAATAGAGTCAAAAAAGTAATACCTGCGAATGAATACGTTTCGAGCATTTTCTTTCTCTTTCCAGAGAAATGCGCTGATTTTTCTCGCAATCTCTTCTTGCTCAATTTTAGATTCGATACAATCGCTGGATAAAACGCTTTCCAATTCAGCAAAAGAGACCGTTAAGTATCTAGACCGTTTATTAGCAAGATTATAATCAAGCCTTTTTATTGATAAGTTTCGCACTATTTTACTGATAAATGCAGCAAATCTGTTTGGACGTGTCGGCGGAATTACATTCCAAACGCTTAAGTATGTGTCATTTACGCATTCCTCCGCGTCGTAGGCATTACCCAACACATTTTTTGCGATATTTAAGCACAGCTTTCCATATTTTTTATCAGTTTCTTCAATGGGATGTTCATCTCTGAGAAAGTACAGCTCAATTATCTCTAAATCATCCATATTTCACTTCCTCTCAATCTAATATGAACAGTTCTGCTTATATAGTACGATTTTGCGAAACATGGTTTTATTTCTTTTCTTGAATTATATTAAATATTTTTTATGTGTCAAGTGTCAAAGCACAAAAAGCCCCCGTGCGAAAAATCGCACGGGGACTCGGTTTATGCTGTGTATCGC
>CADCOF010000208.1 GCA_902802975.1 uncultured Ruminococcus sp.
CCGGTTTGCACCATGTTCCCTCGCCGCTCCAAGGCGACGCAAATTTGTTGATATTGACGAACAATTCAAAATTTGCTCATTTATAGCATATAATTGAATAAATCATTGGGGAATTTATTGAAATTTTTAATAAAGTGAATTATAATAAAACTAAGGAATCTTATAAACTCTTCCCTGATTTTCTATTGAATACTATTGAGGTGAATAATATGGATTTCAGCTTACTCCACCCCGCCGGTTCGGCAGAAAAATACAAAACTCTTACCCCTCAGGCTATCAACGACCTTTCCATCGACTACCTTTGCGAATCTCTTACAGACAACGCATTCGAGAGAGGCAGCATCAGAAACTTAATGACCAATATAACCACCGACGAAAACGTTATCCGTTACCGCTGCGATATTTTTAATGATCTCTATAAAAATCCACAGCTCCGGATTGATCTTGCGGAGCTTCTGGCAAAGCTGAGCGACCTTCGCGAACTGGAAAAATTCAAGAAGGATTCCGACACGTCCGATTTGTGGGCACTTATCAACAGACTTCGAGAGATTGACGGATATGTTGACTGCATTACCGACATCAAGCATTCTCTCGAAAAATTCGACATTACATCGGAAGGTCTTCTTGAACTGAAAAAAATAGTTACTGACATTCACGACAATTCGGGATTCCCCGAAATAAAGAAGGATATAGCCGAAGCTCTCGCTGTAGCGCGCAGGATAAAAAGTATTACTATCGGCGTAAATCTTGATGATCTTCTCCGTCCGACAAAAGCCGGAATAATATGCGTAAATGATTTCTACATTTCGCACAGCGGCATTCTCCGCAATTTTATGGGACACATATCGAGCGGTGACGAACTTAATTCCGACAAAGGTTTTGCCAGCATGAAATCTTTCCACCAGCAAAATCCTTCTCCCGGAAAAATCGGCTTTGCAATGCCTGTTGTAGGCGCACAGAATGATGTGTCTGTTATAACGTCCGACACGGCAACGGGAGGCGATCCGCTGTCGCAGAATCTCTCGAAAACTATGACTGCTATCGTAAAGAAAATAGTAAAGACTATCCAGGGTACTCTTCATAAATATATAAGTATCAGCGGTTTTTCTCTCGTATCGCTGGTTCCCGAAATTATATTTTACATTCGCTGGGCAGCTCTTATTGATAAACTTATGGAAAACGGAACTGTTTTATGCAAGCCGGAAGTTCTCCCTATTGAAGAAAGAGCTTTATATACCGAAGATATTTATAATATCAAGCTTGCAGTTAAATCGCTTGGTGCTGATAAAGTTGACATTGTAGGCAACGATTTTGAGTTTTCCGACAATGCAAGAATTTATATTATGACGGGACCTAACCGCGGCGGAAAAACAACGTTCACGCAGGCTATCGGTCTTGGTTTTCTGCTTGCCCAAAACGGCATATACGTTCCCGCAAAGTCGTTCAGATTCAGTCCGTGCGACAACATTTACACACACTTTCCCGCCGACGAAAACGACACTGTTGATCTTGGACGTCTTGGCGAAGAGTCTAAGCGCATAGCGGAAATTTTCAGAATTGCAACCGATAAAAGTCTTCTTCTGTTCAATGAAAGCCTGGCAACAACAAACGTTTCCGAAGGACTCTACATTGCAAAAGATGTTGTCAAAGCAATGAGATACATCGGAACACGGACAATATTTAACACTCACATGCATGAGCTTGCGCATAATCTTGACATACTCAACGGCAGCATAGACGGTGAAAGCAAAGTAGAAAGTCTTGTAACGGGCGTTGATCACGGCAAGCGTTCATACAAAGTTTCAATAGCTCCGCCGCAGGGCGTGAGCTATGCAAGAGATATCGCAGTGAAATACGGTGTTACCTTTGAGCAGATAAAAGAAACTCTGGATGATCGTCATGACAAGTCATAGCCCCACCGAACTGACTTTTCGCGTAGTGCCACAGTACAACGAAAAGCCGCTTAAACTGTTTTTGCGCAGACACTGCGAAATATCAGCCGCTCTTATGACGGCACTTAAAAAAAACGAACGCGGCATTACGGTAAACGGCGCACATGCACGCGTTGTTGACATCGTCAGAACAGGCGATACGGTGGTATTGACGCTGCCTGAAGATCACTCCGAAATACCTCCCGCTGATCTTCCGTGCAAAGTTTTATATGAAGACGCGCATGTTATCGCTTATGACAAGCCGCCTTTTATGACTGTTCACCCTGTCAGAGGACATCAGGGCGATACACTGGCAAACGCGGCAGCCGCTTACGCTATGAAAAAGGGCGAAAGTTATTCTTTTCGCGCGGTGAACAGGCTTGACCGCGACACATCGGGAATTGTGCTTGCGGCGAAAAACAGTTTTGCGGCGTCACTTCTTCCGCAAAGCGTTGAAAAAACATACATCGGCGTATGCGAAGGAGAAATAACGCAGCCCGGCACAATAAACAAGCCCATACGGCTGAAACCGGGTCACACGATTGAACGTGAAACCGGCGAGGGCGGCGAACCGGCAGTCACACACTACGAACCTATAAAATGTGTAGGCGGCAGAACGCTTGTAAAATTCAAGCTCGAAACAGGGCGAACTCATCAGATAAGAGTGCATATGGCAAGCATAGGACACCCGCTCGAGGGAGACGATATGTATTCCGGGAAATGCAGCGGCGACCGCAGCTACACCGCCGCCATACTTTCGCCGGAGGAGCTTAAAAAAGCATGGGAGGATTTTTTTTCACGAACGCAAAGCACAAAAGGCGAATTTGTACGACAGGCACTTCACTGCGCCAAGATTACATTTATTCATCCGGTAACGAAAGAAAAGATAACAATTATTTCCACACTTCCGTTCCCGGTTTACACACAAAGCTATAAATGAGCAAATTTTGAATTGTTCGTCAATATCAACAAATTTGCGTCGCCTTGGAGCGGCGAGGGAACATGGTGCAAAC
>CADCOF010000209.1 GCA_902802975.1 uncultured Ruminococcus sp.
TCCCCTTTAGGGGAGGGGGACCGCCGTAAGGCGGTGGAGGGGTTCATGCTCAGAACTTTTGGCACAGTCTGCATTCCGAATTAGCAAAACAACTCCACTCTCAACACTCCACACTGAAAGAACTGTTTAGGAAAAGATTTATGTCGCTTACTATATAGGACATTCCAACTACTAACTGCATCTAAAGCTTTGTTTGAGGAGGATCCGAATTATGTTTCAAATGAAAAAAATATGCATTATCGGCGGAGATTTCAGAATGATCTGTTTAGGTCGTCAGCTTGAGGAAAGCGGCATTTTCGTAAATTATTTCGGCTTTGAAAAAATGACCTCAGTTTCGCCTGTATATTCAGATTTGGAAAATGCGCTTGACGAATGTAACTGCGCTTTGCTGCCCGTTCCGCTGTCACGCGACGGAATACACGTCTTTATGCCGATGTCGGATAATAAGCTTGAACTTAATGGGGAACTTTCTCGGCTGCTGAAGGGCATGCGAATTTATACATCAAATGCAGAAATGCTGATCAAATCGGGCGATTATGACTCAGATCAAATATTTGATTACTTCGACAGAGAACCGGTAAAAATTGAAAACGCCGTTCTCACTGCCGAGGGCGCTGTATGCGAGGCAATAAAAAACAGCGATTATTCGCTGTATATGTCGAAATGTCTTGTTGCGGGATGGGGGCGTATCGGAAAGCCGCTTTGCCGCCTGCTTCGTGCATTTGGTGCAGATGTCACAGTAAGCGCACGGCGCAGTGATGATCTCACATGGATCCGCGCAGAGGGATTTACACCTGTGCATACAAATGAAATTATAAACAGCGGCAGATATAAATTTATATTTAACACCGTTCCTCATATTATATTCACAAAAGATATTCTTGAAAACACGGCTGCCGATGCGCTGATTATCGATTTAGCGTCCATGCCCGGCGGCGTTGACAAAAAAGCATGTGAGGAGCTTAATATCAAGCTGATACATGCTTTGTCGATTCCGGGAAAAACAGCACCTCAGGCAGCGGCGGCGGTTCTGAAAAAATCACTGATAGAAATAAACGAAACGACAAGGAGGAATACATCTTGGAAAAACCAACTATAGGATACGCTATGTGCGGCTCGTTCTGCACATTTGAAAAGAGCATTGAGACGTTGAAACAGCTTGTTAAAAACGGATATAACATTCTGCCGATCATGTCGGAAAACGCATACAAAACCGACACACGATTCGGAAAAGCGTTAAAACATATAGAGGAAGTAGAAAATATCACCGGCAAAAAGATAATTCATACTATCACCGATGCGGAGCCTATCGGTCCGAAAAACATGTGTGATGTAATATTGATCAACCCATGCACAGGGAACACGCTTGCAAAACTTGCGGCGGGGATAACAGACACCGCGGTAACAATGGCGGTAAAGTCGCATCTCAGAGGACAGAAACCCGTTGTTATCGCATTATCTTCGAATGACGCACTGGGGGCAAATGCGGGCAACATTGCGGTCATGACAAACAGAAAAAACATTTATTTTGTACCCATGATCAAAGATAACCCGATAAACAAACCGAACTCACTCACTGCCAAACAAGATAAAGTTATAGAAACGCTCTCCCAACTACAAATGAGCTAATTCTCATCTCATACGAATATTTTTGATACATATATTGACTTTCATTTTCCGTCATAGTATAATGAAATCAAATAAAAAGCAATGCATTTATTATATTCGTGATTAGGAGATGGTTGTAATGACATGGATAGTTCTGTTAATTGTGTTTATGTGCATAGGTATGGCAGGAGCTTATTTAAAAACAGGCGAGAAATATTCCGCCGGACGCGGTTTTTTCAATTCGAGCGAATACAATCTCGATGATAAAGATAACAAAAATATCTCCGACTACGAACCCTGGGAACATAATAAAATGAGAAAATAGACCCGCCCACGGCGTATACTCTATCTAAAAAAAATAATAAAACCTGCGCTATGATGTCTATCGGGCGCAGGTTTTGTGTTTTGTTTGTATGTTATCCCAGATTATCTTTGTAAAAATCACAAAGAATGTGATTGCCGTCATTGTTCAAATGGAAGCCTTTTGTACCCGGGTCGATGCATAATTCTACAGGAAGGTTTCCATTCTCATCTGCCAAAAGTGAATATGTATCAAGAAAACCGCAATTGTGGTTCCATGCGAAGTCAGGCAGACGTTCGTTAAATGAACGAATTATGTCATTGTTCAGCAAATAATATTGTGCTGTGTCAATCATTGGTGTAACTGTTGTTAAATATATTTTTGCACCGGGTCTAAGATATCTGATCTTCTGAATAAAGGAGTCTGCGGCGTCAAGCGTACTCTGAACACTGAAA
>CADCOF010000210.1 GCA_902802975.1 uncultured Ruminococcus sp.
AACTGCCTGCAGGCGCATGCCTGCCGAAGTGCCTGACATACGCCGTGACCGGGAACCTCAGCGGAAAAGATATTAATTGTTACTATAGATATTGATATAATAAAGTGGAGTTATTTAGCTCAAAGCTCATAGCTCAAAGCTCATAGCTCAAAGCTCATAGCTCATAGCTCATAGCTACACACTAACCACTAACCACTAACCACCGGGATTATCGAAAGGAGCCATATTTATGAAAACAAAAAAATACAGAACTTTATCCCGCATTTTAGCATTGTGCTGTGTAGTGTTCATGATCGTTGTGTGTGCCGCACCGCTTCACGCCTACGCAGACAATAAAAGCTACCGCGTTGACGCTGCTGATTTTGACATCAGCTTTAATGAAAACGGTGATGCAACAATAACCGAAAACTGGACTGTTACATATACGTCCGGAAATTTTACGCGTTTTTACAAAGATATTTTTGATCCGGGAAATCAGCTTGAATATTTTCCTGAGATAAATGTCATCGGCGCCCATATTAACGGAGAAGATGCAATTGCTACAAATTCAATAGACCGTATCGACTACCATTATTATTTTCAGAAAAGCTCATCGCAACTGTACACAATTCATTGGTTCAAGTCTGCGCAAAATGAAACGGTCAAATATGATATTACATACGAGATACCGAATGCTGTCAAACTCGATGAAAATGATGTAGCCGAATATTGTTACAGACTTATCGGTGTGAATTTCCCGAAAACAGTGGGACAAGTAAGCGTAAAGGTACATCTTCCCGACCCCGACTCAATAAACGACTCAACTTTGTCTGTGGGAACATTTAAGCAAGACGGCGATATTCTGTCTAGCACAGCCAGCAGCGTGAACGGAATATATAAGGTGCGGTTGTATATGAATGCGCAGTCATTCGGCGCACTTCAGCGTGTTATTTCGGTTGAGGTTCCGTCGGAGTTTAGTGAAGATGAGGTATCGTCTCGCAGCAGCGGCGGCAGCAGTTCATATCGTCCGGTACAAAGAACAACGCCCGTTACCGTTGGCATGGATCCAATGGTTGAAAAGATTTATACATATCTTGGCGGTACAGCGATAATATTGATCATTATCCCCATAGCGTCATATAAAGCAAAAAAGAAAAGGGCGCGAAAGATGCTAGAAGAAAACCCGAATTGTTTTGTTGAGTCGGCACAGCGAATACAAGACAGTGGAATGCCGTATGTATGGTATGGTTTACCAGAAACAGGAATGATCGGAAGTGTACGATATCTGTTTTATGCCGAAATAATTGATCTATGCAATAAAGGATATCTGACTATCACGCATGACGGAATATGTCTTAATCCATATGTTGACAGTACGGAATGGGATCCCGTACAAAGTGGTATGGATAAACGCTTTTTAGCAATACTGCGTAAAACGTATCCCATTGATACCACAAATGGCGATATGATCTATTTTGATAAGCTTCAGGACACAAAAAATGTGGATAACACTCTGTTTCACAGTTTTGTGGAATGGATGGCAGATTACAAAAAAGAAGTGGAAAAGAGCAAGCTGTACAAGCAGCTCAGAAAGCAAGGAAAATTAAAGGCGGTAAAGCCGGAATTTGAGATGTGGCAGGTATACGCACGTTTTCTGTATCTTAAAATCGACGTTCAAAGCTGTTTTTCATTAATGGAGCGCACAGGAAGCATAGATGCCTATAATATGATGCAGCTCATGCAGGGATTATATAGTTATTCTTCGAAAAATCTTAATACAAATGATAACAGCTATTATTTCTACAGATATTTCGACACCAGTTATAGTTGGACTCCACCTTATCGTTCCAGCGGGCGCAGTTGTTCAAGCTGTTCAAGTTGTTCCAGCTGCTCCAGCTGCTCGAGCTGCTCGAGCTGTTCAGGCTGCGGAGGCGGCGGTGCCGACTAAGAGTACAAGGAGTATCATAGAACCCGAATATCTTATCTGCGAAATCTACGCAACAAATCCGAATCAGAACAAAAAGCTGAACGTGAAAGAGTAGTGAAAATATGGCAAGAAATTGGTATTCTTGACAAAAACGGAGAACCGACGGCGGTTTACAGACGAGGAGAATATGAATGATTTCCGATTTAGCTCAAAGTTCAAAACATAGATTGTTAGAACGCGGCGAAGGCTATCGTTAACTATACAGCCGGACGGAACTTGCCCGCGGGTGCATACCCGCCGGGTGCATACCCGCATTGCCCGCTATTTTTGCACAAAAAGTAAGGACTACATAGGCAACATGCCTTGTAGTCCTTATTTTAATCAGTATTACTAATTATTATCAATTTACCATATTAGCAACTTCAGCTGCAAAATCGTCCTGACGCTTCTCAAGACCCTCGCCCTTTTCGAAACGAACAAACTTTACGATCTCGATGCTGCCGCCGAGAGCCTTTGCTGTTTCCTTTGTGTAGGAACCTACAGTCTTGGAGTTGTCCTTTACGAACTCCTGCTCAACAAGGCAGTTCTCCTTGTAGTACTTGCCAACCTTACCGTCAACGATCTTTACAAGAACCTGCTCGGGCTTGTTTGCCATCTTGGGATCCTGCTTCATCTGAGCTACCATGATCTCCTTCTCGTGATCGATAACCTCAGCGGGAACAGCGTCTTTGTTAAGATATGCCGTGTTGAGAGCTGCAATCTGCATTGCTACGTCCTTGCCGTATGCAACGAAATCTGCATTTGCTGCGTCAACATCTGTATCGAAGCCAACGAGAACGCCGATCTTTCCGCCTGCGTGAACATATGCAACGCAAGGCATATCATACTTCTCAAAACGGCGAATCTTGATGTTCTCACCGATTGTCTGAATCTTCTCTCTGAGAAGTTCCTCAACTGTCATCTCCGAACCTTCAGCCTTGCAAACCATGAGTGCGTCAACATCAGCCGGGCTTTGAGCCATAACTGTCTGTGCAAGCTGTGATACGAATGCCTGGAACTCTGCGTTCTTTGCAACGAAATCTGTCTCTGCGTTCACTTCGATAACAACGCCGTGCATGTTGTCGTCGCTTGTTACTGCGTATGCAACGCCCTCTGCAGCGATTCTGTCTGCTTTCTTGGCTGCCTTTGCAAGTCCCTGCTCTCTGAGTATATCGATAGCCTTATCAACATCGCCGTCAGCCTCTGTGAGTGCTTTTTTGCAGTCCATCATGCCGCAGCCTGTCTTGGCTCTTAAATTCATTACATCTTTAGCTGTAAATGCTGCCATTGTACTGTACCTCCATAATATAATGATATATAGTAAACGATATGAATCTTTTCCAAAACACTTTTTTCAGTGAGAGTTATTTGGCTAATTCGGAATTGAGAGTGTGCCAAAACGAAAATTACCGCAGTATACCCCCTCCGTCACGAGCCGCCGGGGGCGGTTCCCAACCGTTGGCAACGGCTCCCAGCCGTCGGGGACGGTTCCCAACCGCCGTAAGGCGGTGGAGGGGTTCATGCTCAGAACT
>CADCOF010000211.1 GCA_902802975.1 uncultured Ruminococcus sp.
AGCATTGACATCTCTGTCATGGATAAGATTATTGTATCACAAAGCTACGCTTTAGGCAACCTTAACCCACCGTCTAAAGCCGGTGGGTTAAGGTTGCCATTTTTTCAAGTGGTGAAACGGAGTTTTTGATAACAAATATTTGACGAAGATTTTTCTCTTAAGAATTTTAAAGAACTTTACCATATTCGTTGGTGCGTTGAAACAGTGTATAACGACATAAAAACAATCTCAAAACTGAAAACTTTGATGTAAAAAAGTTATCACTGAAATCTCAAATTTTTTTTGCCCGTTCGGTCTAACCGAAGTAAGGAGGATATAGCATATTATCCGCCAAAAAATCCATCGTAATCGTTATTATCCTGAGGTTGTCCGCCGCCCATGAAGCCGCCTCCGCCGCCTTGATAGCTACTGTCATCAAGGAAACCGCCGCGTGTACTGCCGCCCTGATATCCGCTGTCATCAAGGAAACCGCCGCGTGTACTGCCGCCCTGATATCCGCTGTCATCAAGGAAACCGCCGCCGCTGCCGCCGTCACTCATCATACTGCCGGCAAACGGGTCATCCTGAGAGCCGCCGCCCTGAGACTGGAATGTTGGTTTGTAACCGCCGTCCGAACCGTCTCCGCTCGGCGCAGCACCGAACGAGTCGTTCGCGGCACCAAACATTCTGTCCGAGCCATCGTCGTTTTTGTTGCCGGACTTTCTGTCCTGTTCCATTTTGAACAGCATTCGTTTAACTTCTATTTCTTCAATGTCGGAATTTTTATTTATGGAAGTTATAACCAAATATATTCCGAATATACCCACAGCGTAAAAGACGAGCGAAATATAAAATCTTGTAGTGTAATATCCCACAGGTGTTGATATATCGAGGACAAACTCACAAAGCGTTTGTTTATCCAATTTCTTATCAGCCATCATTTTTTCGCCGAGCTTTTTCTCATCGGGCAAAATTGTTTTAAACACGCCCGACGCACCATAACCCATGACAGATTCGCCGTCCTTGCATTCACGGACAACGTCGTTCATACCATTATACTCATCAGAGCCGTCAATAACTTTAACAAGAATATAGGTATCTACTTTGTTGGATTTGCTCGCCTTATTGCCGCCTTTGGGAATAAGATAGTAATACGCGCCTTTGTCAAGCGCACCGCCCGTATTATCCCCGGACGCTGAATTGGCGATAAAATGTATACGACCCTCAGCAGGTTTGCTGTTATGATATTCTTTAACAGAAGTATCTGAAATATCGACTATCCCACCGCCGAATATTCTGCTTGACGCAACGCCGACAACGGGAAAGCTTAATATAACAGCAATCACAAGCAGCAAAATCGTAATCGCTATTTTAGGTACAACGGAAGCCTTTCTCAAGGTGAAACACCTCTTTCAAGTATAATATCTAATTTAATTTTACCATAGATAATTCTGTTAGTCAATCAAAATTCAGCATATTTTACCAGCAAATTTTGAACAAACTTAAAAAAAGAAAAACACTATCCGCAGACCATTGACAGTAAGTCTGCGGATAGATATAATAATATAGATCAATTCATATTGCTGATATCAACGACGCCATTCTGCATTACCTGAGGTTTATACGATAACGCATTGAAAAGACCGACAATCGAGGTAAATATCAAGACAACGCCAACAACGCGAAGAAGAAGTGCTGTAGTTGAGAACGGATTTGTCATAATGACGAAACCTGCCGCGATAGTAAGGAGTGAAAGTACCAGCGGAACGAACCATGCGCCGACAGCGTTTTTGAGCGAAATCGCCTCGATCAGGTTACCGATACCGCTGACAGCTATTGCAATTCCAACAACTATTGGGAATATCGCCACAATAGCCGACGGGTTAATCACTGGGACAAGTGCGAGCAGCGAAACCACTATTGCCAACACAAACAAAATGGTAGATATGATGCCTTTTATCGGTGACGCTGCATAAGAGATGATACCGAAAACTCCAATCAGCAAAAGCGCAATGCCAAGAAAACGAATAAGCCCCTCAAGCGTTGAATTCGGATTGAGGACAAGCAGCACACCCACTGCTGCAAGTACGACTTTTGAAATGATTTTTGACGCTTTACTTTTCATAACAGCAAAACTCCTCTCTACAATAACTTTTGTAAATTCCTACATTTATATTCTAACACACATTCTCCAAAAAGTCAAACTACAGCACGCGGCGGTATGCTGCCGCTCCAATTCCGTTGGGCTGTATTGTTAACGATAGTCTTCGCCGCGGCAGGCGTGACGGAAGGAGTAATACAGGAAATTTTTGTGCATTTTGACTTTTTTGCTCATTTATAGCTCTAAACTTAAACTCAGGAGGTCTTACTTATGAGCGATAATAAAATTATTGATTGTACTTTCCCCACCGAACTTGGGAAATTCAATTTCAGAGTTGGCGTAATAATAATGAATGGACGAAAAATTCTGATGGCAAAAAATCCTAACGAAACGCGCGATTTTTATTACTCCGTTGGCGGCAGAGTCAGATTCGGCGAAAGTCTCACAGACGCAGCGATTCGAGAAATCAGGGAAGAAACAGGCGTCACCTGCGAGATAGACAGAATAGCGGCGATACATGAAAATTTCTTCACAGATGGGGACGGTGTGCCATTTCATGAGATTTCCGTGTTTTTTCTTATCAAGCCTGACGAACGGCTTCTTTCCGTAAAAAACGGAGCAGCTACCGATGGCGGTCCGAATGGTGAGTACCTCGAATGGATCGACATGGATAATTGCTACGGAAAAACTATTTATCCCGAATTCTATCGGACTGTTGATTTCAGTAAAGAATCCGGTATTTTGCATTTTATTTCGCGGGATGCCGATTTACCCAACACGCGCACATAGTTGACTTTTAACGATAATCAAAAACCCGCGTCAAACATTATGTAAGAATGTTTGACGCGGGTGATTCAGTTTGGAGTTTTGTCAGTTTAATGTGAAAGCCGACCTTGAATGATGTTCCGCCTTTCAAATTCATGATTCATGGCATTAAGTACGGTCTTTTTGTTTGCGCTCCATTGAGGTGCCACCAGAATGCGTTTATTCCCGTCGCCCGTAATACATTAAAATATGAAGATAAATGTTTTATTCAAAATAACTACTATTATTTCTGAGAGGTAACGGACGAGGTTTCCGAACCGCATTATGATGAAGACGAGCTATCCGAAAGGTTTATACCGGAGTTTGTTGATCCTCGCATTGCCATTGAGGAAACGCAAAGATCCCGGAAAGCGACCCTGCCTATGGTATGGCGTACTGAGAAAACTTCATATTGCATTTACTGATCGAATCGCTTGATGCGCAATAAGAAACAGTTCCCGGACGGAATGTTCAGGTTTGAAAAGAGGGTAACACCATCTCCCAGCAAAACAGGGACGATGACAAAAACAAAGCATAGATCGAGTGAGCACACACTCTCTTTACTCTTTATTTACTTTATTTCTTTGTCCGCAAAACCGTTCGGTACTCCTCCGCATGATCGTGCGGTATGTTTTGCGACATTGAAACAGTAAGATTTTTGGGAGCGGCGGCACGCCGCAAAAAACGGTTGATTATTTTTGAGAGATATGGTAGAATAAATAACGTATATTAGATCATTGTGAGGAGTGAAAATAATGCACTATACATTTTCAGACAGAGTTCAGTCACTGAAACCGTCCGCTATTCGTGAGATTTTTAAGTACGCTGCCGACCCTACAGTAGTGTCACTGTCTGCCGGCAATCCAGCACCCGAGGCATTTCCCGCAAAAGAGATCGCCGAAATATCAGCAAACCTCATGGAGAGAGACCCCATTTCGGCTCTCCAGTACAGCGTGACTGAGGGCTATGCGCCGCTTCGTGAGTTCGTCTCAGATTATATGAAACGCAGTCATAATGTTGGCAGCGACCTTGATGATATCTTGATCACTTCAGGCGCACAGCAGATAATGGATCTTACATCTAAGGCAATACTGAATGAAGGCGACGTCGTTATTTGCGAGAATCCGTCTTTTATCGGTTCGTTAAATACATTTCGTTCGTATAACGCAAGGCTCGTTGGCGTTCCCATTGAAAGCGACGGTATGAATATTGCCGCGCTTGAGGACGCGCTAAAAAAAGAACCGAATGCTAAGTTTATCTATACTATCCCGAATTTCCAGAATCCCTCGGGCGTTACTATGAGCGAAGAAAAACGCCACGCTGTGTACGAGCTTGCCGTAAAATACAACGTCCTTATTATTGAGGATAACCCATATGGCGATTTGCGATTTGCCGGCGAATTTTTGCCGTGCATCAAGAGTTTCGATACAGAGGGCATTGTGATCTATGCGGGAAGCTTTTCTAAAGTCATCTCACCGGGAATGAGAGTCGGTTTTACAATTGCGCCTAAGGAGATCATTCAGAAGCTCGTTGTATGTAAACAAGGTCAGGACGTTCATACCAATATCTGGTCTCAGATCGTGTGCTTCGAATTTTTGACAAAATATGATTTCGATGCTCACCTTGCACGTCTGCGCGCTATTTATAAGGAAAAAGCAGCGTATACTATGGCTTTGATGGACGAAAATCTTTTGCCAAATATTACGTATCAGAAAATTGACGGCGGTCTGTTCTTGTGGTGCAATTTGCCCGAAGGCACGGATATGCAAAAGTTCTGCCTTGACGCGGTGAATAATAAGGTTTGTGTTGTGCCGGGAAGCGCGTTTATGGCAAATCCCGAAGATCAGACGAATTCATTCAGAATAAATTACTCAACGCCTACCAACGAACAACTGAAAAAGGGCATTGAGATACTCGGAAAAATGGCAAAGGAGATTTAGTTAAGATGGAACAGGCAACAGAAAGAAAAAAGGTCGTGTTCAGTGCTATCCAGCCCTCAGGTACGGTAACGCTCGGAAATTACCTCGGCGCACTTAAAAACTGGTCTGCAATGCAGGACGAGTACAACTGCATTTTTGCACTTGCCGATCTCCATACGATAACCGTGCGACAAGAGCCGGCGCAGTTTCGTAAAAATATCTATGAAGCCTACGCAACACTCCTTGCCTGCGGTATCGATGTTGAAAAAAGCCTCTTTTTTGTGCAGAGTCATGTCAACACTCACGCGCAGCTGGCATGGGTACTGAATTGCTACACTCAGTTCGGCGAGCTGTCGAGAATGACTCAGTTTAAAGATAAATCCGCCAAGCACGCCGATAATGTAAACGCAGGTCTGTTCACATATCCTACGCTCATGGCTGCCGACATTTTGCTGTACCAAGCTGATCTCGTTCCTGTGGGCGCAGATCAGAAACAGCATCTGGAGATAACTCGAAATATCGCCGAAAGATTCAACGGACTTTACGGAAATGTATTCAGAGTTCCCGAACCGTATATTGCGAAGAGCGGCGCAAGAGTAATGAGCCTTCAGGACCCGACAAAGAAAATGAGCAAATCGGACGAAAATGTTAACGGATTCATTACGCTTAACGACGCACCCGAAGTAATAATGAAAAAGTTTAAACGCGCCGTAACTGACAGTGACGCTTGCGTAAAGTATGGCGAAGGAAAAGACGGTATCAACAATCTTATGAGCATTTACTCTACAATAACAGGTAAGACTTTTGAGCAGATCGAGCTTGAATTTGAGGGCAAGGGCTACGGCGATTTCAAGACAGCTGTGGGCGAGGCGGTAGTTGAGGAACTGCGCCCGATAAAGGAGCGTTTCGATCAGTACATCAAGGACAAGGCATATATGCAGGAATGCTGGACGAAATCCGCAGAAACAGCACAGAGATTTTCGCAGCGTACTCTTGATAAAGCAATGAAGAAAATTGGATATGTGCTGAAGTAAGTGACACAGTGCTTGGCTTGAACATATTTGCAATGTGCAATGCGTAATTCAATGTGCAATGTACAATGTGCAATGTGCAATGATTGCTCGCCGCGAGTTCTTTCTATCATTTTTTAATATTTTATTATAGTGCTGATTTACAGCCCGCGCCTAACAATTCAGTTGGGCGCGGGCTGTACAGTTTATGACTGCATTATAGTTTGTGCGCGTATTGGGAGCGGCAGCATGCCGCCCGCGGGCGCGCATGTAAAAATAACCAAAAAAATGCTAAAAATTTTTTTAGTGAAATTGTTGTTTTAACTTGAATTACTGTTTGTAATGTTGTATAATATGTAATGTCAGAAAACGGTCGGATTTTAGCGTATAAAGAAGAACGGGAACAGTTTTACACGCTCGAAAATCGTTAAATTTAACGGTGAATTAATCAGCTGTTAATGCGAAAATAGAACGTGTGGTATAGAAAATTGTTCTCGGATTTTTTGTCTTTAAGAAATACGCTCAGGATTTTGTGCTTGCTTTCCCGAGTTGACGTATTTTGTTTTGGGATATCGACAAATTTATCGTTATTAATATCGATAAATTAACTGTTATTAGTATCGATAATTTACCAATTTCATTTGGGGTCACAATATTTTGCACTAATACATAAAACAAGAGCAACAATTTAGCGAAATTTCTCCTAAAGTCCTATTGACCGACGGAAAGTTCTTTTGTATAATGATACATAGCAGTATCTTTATTGCAAAGAACCAAAGGCGTTCTACGCCGAATAAAGATAAAGAAAAGAGGATGTAAATGAGCGACTACATTGACGAGACTTCTTTAACAGACGAAGAAGTTGCTGCGGCTATTGCGCAGGCAAGAGCAAAAAAAGCAGCGAAGACCAAGAAGACAAGCCTCGAAGAAGATGACGGCGAATTTGAAGCACCGATCATTGGTCCGGACATTGATGTCGAGTCCTCAGACGATCTCCTGAACGAGAGCAGTGCTGCCGCTATGGACGAGGATGAGGATTCCCCGGCAGTAAAGAGTGCTAAGGATTTTTCAAATGCCTTTGCTGCTGCGAAAAAGAAGCGCGAACAGGATCTGCTTAAGAAAAAAGAGGAGCATCAAACAGAGGACGACGATGACGAGAGCGACGACGGATATGCGCCTGCTATTGCTATTGATGATGATGACGAGGACGCCGAATTCGACACAGACGAAGAAGTCGACGCAGGTGACGAGGACGCAGAGTACGAGTACGAAGAAGACGAAGAAGACGAAGAAGACGAGGAATACGAAGAAGACGAAGAGGAATTCGACAACGACGGAATTTTCGAAACGGACGATGAGGGCAGTGAATACAATACAGCTGCTGTGATCGATGATGAAGATGAAGATGAAGATGACGGTGACGATGAAGATGACGATGAAAAAGATGATGATGAGAACGACAGTGCATTCTCAACAAAAACAAAGGTAATCATCGGCATAATAATTGCGCTGCTTGTTGTGGCTATCATTGCAGCCGGCGCGTATTTTATGAAGAATACGGGTTCAACCGAAAAGCCCGGAAATACTACTTCGGCAGCACAGTCATCTGAGGTCAAGAGCGTTAGATTTGAAGAGTCTTCCGTAACACTTCAGGTAGGTCAGTCAATTCCGCTCAAGCTTATTGTAGAGCCCGCAGATACAAAAGACAAAAGCTTTAAGCTTAAGTCAAACGATATGAGCATAGCAAAGGTTAACGAGAAGTGCGAAGTTATCGGCGTTTCATCGGGCAGCACCACTATTACTGCAACACTCAAGAGCAACCCGACAATGACTGCTGCTATAGTAGTAAATGTAATCGACGAGGAGCAAAGTACGCTCAATACCTATAATAAGTTCGTCAATTCCATCCTTGACGGTTCAACTGATATTGATATCGCGTTGGATACGGATACAGACGAAAACATTGATGAGAATATGGACACAGACTCCGAGGCTAGTTCCGACAGCGACAGCGATACAGATACAAGAGGCGAGAAGAAAGCCACTCATACCTTAACAGGAAACAAGATGGTTGATCTTGATTCCGATGGAAGCCTGGAGCTTGCTCTGTACTATCAGCCGAATGCGGAGGACGGCGAGCCGCTGGTTCGTATTTTCCATATGGTAAGCGAAGATGATTCCACTGCAGCGGCAGATGAGGAGACAGATTCCGAGCCGGAGCAGCTTTATGACGAATTCGGTAATCCGATCGAAGCAGAGCAGACCGATACGGAAGCAGAATCAGAATCAGAAACAGAAAGCAAAGCCGAAACAGATACTGCAGCTGAAAATAAGGAACCCGCAGAGAAGAAGCTTGAGGAAATTGATCAGGCAAGCGAGCTTTATGCAACATGCAGATCGGCACTTGAATCAAATGCAGCCGGAGACAGCTGGAACACAAGCTTTATCGAGCTAAAAGAAGGCAATCAGGCAGACGCTAAGGTTCAGATACTTTCAAAGGGTTACACAACTCCGACATATACGTTTGAGTCTGAGGACGATAAGGTGGCAACTGTTGATAAGCAGGGTCACATCAAAGGCGTGAAGCCCGGTACTGTATTTATTACAGTAAGCACACCGCTCAACAGCGAGGCCGTAGCGAAGATTAAAGTGAAAATTAAGGACGACACCGATCTCCTTGATGACTATCTGGCAGCTATTCCGTCTGTTGACAATACAAACGACAGCGTATTCCCGACGCAGACACTCACAGGCAAGGCAATTATAGATATCGACAACGACGGCATGAGCGAACTTCTCGTTCGTCTGCGCTACAGTGACAACGTTGAGGTAGTTAATATTGTCAAGGTTGAGAACGAAAAGTGCGTTGTATATAAAACATACAAGAACCTTTCTGATCTATATGAATACAGCGAAGGCAAAAGCTCATACCGCAACGCAATTCTTATCCACTATACAACAGGTAAGGTTTGCATAGAGTCGAAGGCAACCTCGGAAAAAGACGGCTCCAGCACAAAGTCCACGGAAGAGAGAATTCTTACTCTCGAGAACGGCGGCACATTGAGCGAGATGGTTAACTTCCGTACCGTAACAGAAACTACAACAAAGACAGTGACATCAGAGGTTGATACAACATCGTCAAGAGTTGAAACCGATGTTGATACTGCAGACACCGATTCCGATGAATTCTATGATGACACAGACAGTGAAGAAATCACAACTCCTTCAGATGGCGATGATGATACAGACGAGGATAATACCTCTTATGTAGATGAAGACAATGACGGTTATGATGACATTACCGGTGAGTACTTCGGTTCGGGCACGTTCGCAGAGTTTGATTTTGACAATGCATCAGACAGCATTGATCTCACAGCTAATAATCCTGTAAAGAAGCTGCCCCTTGAGGTTGGCGCACCTGACGATGACGACGACGATGCAGATGATGCAGACACAACGACAACATCTGATAACAATGACAATAACGATACATCTACGCAGGATAATAACGAGGATACAACGTCAACGGTAACTACAGAAGTAACCGAAGAAGAAACAAAGTACTTCGTAAACGGCACTGCAGTAGAGAAAGGCGTATACGAAGAGGTAATTACACAGTATACAGCGACATACAGCGTATGGAACGCATGGGATATGGTGTAAAAAAACAACTAAAACATAAGAACAAAGGGGTACAGTTTGACGGCTGTACCCCTTGAGTTTATGAGTAACTATAAATGGAGAGTGTGCAAAAACGAAAATTACCGCAGTATAACCCCTCCGTCACGCCTGCGGCGTGCTACCTCCCCTACAGGCAATGTCATCAACTTAAGCTTTCGGTATGCCTCCGGCGGCAAGCCTTTTTGAAAAAAGGCTTGGCGAAAAAC
>CADCOF010000212.1 GCA_902802975.1 uncultured Ruminococcus sp.
CACACATACCCAAAAATATAAAGTACATTTTGTAAACAACGCCGCTCCCGGTACGCGCTCATAATTTATCATATGAATAAGATAAATTCCGCGCCAAACATAGTAAAACACCGGCAGAAAGCATTAATTCCTCATTCCGCATTCCTAATTCCTAATTAATAAAAAGTGGACTTTTTAAAAATAATATGGTATAATGTCAATAAATCGAAATGTGGGGGGGATTCTGTGGCGAAAAAGAGTATTACTCCGACAATGCTTTTTTTGTTAGGCGTTTTCAGTATAATGGGTCTTTTGTCGGAATATTTATTAATCGAATTGGAAACATACATATTCAACAAAAAATATATTGAATTCACAATAACCGAAAGTGTCACTCATTGGATAGTTATCTGCGTTGTATGGGCATTGCTGGGACTTTTGCTGTTTTATGTCACGGCGCGCGTTTACGGCTTCGATATGATGAAAAAGAACGAGCGGCCTACAATGCAGGGGCTGGTCGTTGCTGTAATGCTGCTTTCGTCATCGGTCGGCGTAAAATATATTTTGCTCGGCGGCTGGCAAATGGCAGTTGATTTTCGCAGGGAAGGCTGGTTTCAGTTTATATTTTTGTATATCTACAGGTTATTTGAAACAGTGCTGCTTTTGATGGCTGCCGCGTTTTTTCAGGAAGGCTTCGAGCGTGTCGTAAAAATCGACAACAAAAAAATTCCGTGGGGCGGCGCAATACTTGCGTTGACGTGGGGGTTGATTCACTTGATCACCACAGGCGATGTGATTATGGCTTTGTTTTACACCGCGCTGTCTTTCTTTATTGGGTGCGCGTATCTTTCGGCTCACCGTAATGTTTATATTTCGTACATATTTGCAGTTGTGCTTATGCTGCTGTAATAATCATAAAAATTCCCCGAGCTTTGACAAAGACTCGGGGGCTGTTTTTAATGCGGAATTAGAAATACGGAATGCGGAATTATTGTACAATGCCGAAAAGAATGAACGAAAGAAAAACTTCCAGCGAGTACTCATTGCACATAAAAAAATGTCGTTTGCAATACATTATACGATAATTCTGTACGCGTCAGGAATAACTTCAATCACAGTCTTTGTGTGGCTGCCGCCGTCTTCACCGTCGGTTGTCCATTTGATCGGTTCACTTGAGGTTAAAGTGACCTTTCGAGTGGTGAATTTTACGATGTTCGGGCAGTCCAGATCCTGAGCAACGATAGCCGAAAGTATAGCCTGATAATCCGACGGCAGAACGGGATTTTTGATCATAATACATTCAAGAAGACCGTCATTGAGCAGCGGTTCGTATTCAAAACGGTTTTTCATGCCGCCGATCGACGTTGTATTGGATACAAATCCAACAACGAAATCGTCCTCGATGTTTATTTCTTCACTCTCAACTTTTATGTGTGAGTATGAGTAATTATTAAGACGTCTGATGGCTTCGATGATATACGCGGCGTGACCGAGCTGATTTTTCATTCTTTGCGGCGTTTCGTATGAAACGTCGGTGAACATTCCGAACGCGGAAATATACAGGTACGGATTGCCGTTAAATCTTCCGCAGTCGCACAGCATGGGCTTTCCGGTACAAAGGCGTTCCGCGGCAAGCGGTATCTCAAACGGTATTTCGAGACTTGACCCGAAGTCGTTTGTCGAACCGCAGGGGATATAGCCCAATGTTGCGCACTTATCAAGCGGAATGTCTGCAAGTCCTTGTATAGCCTCGCTGAGTGTGCCGTCGCCTCCGCAGATGCAGATAACGTCAAATTCGGCTGCCCTCTCTCTGACTTGATCGCGGCAGTCAAGTTTTCGCTGGGTGGGGTAGACTGTCACATCATAGCCGCCTTTGACAAGAATGTTCACAACATTCCAAAGCTCCTGGCGGATCGCCGATTTTCCCGATGACGGATTAAAAATCAGCAGCAGCTTTTTCTTTGCCATTTTGTATCACTCCGATTTTAAAAACTGATGTTGTAGGCTATAAATGAGCAAAAAATTCAAGTATAGAGATAAAGATTGATTACCACAATAACACAAATTAAATCTACTTGTACAAAAATGACGAACAATTTCAAATTTGCTCATTTATAGTTGTAGGAAAGCTTAAAGCGTAAAGAATAATTAGTGTGGAGTTTTGAGAGTTGAGAGTGGAGTTGTTGTGAAGCTCCATTGGTAAAGTGAGGTTTTGAAAGCGTAAAGGAGAATTTTGTAAGCCGAGTTATTTTCCACTTTTAACTTTAGTCATGATGAATAAGTTTTTAGTATCTGCTTGGCCACTTCCAGTTTTGATAATCTCATGTCCATAGCTTGTTTTTCGATATATTTATGCGCGCGTTCTTCCGAGAGGGAGAGGTGCTGCATCAGCAGAAATTTGGCGCGGTTGATTATTTTTGTCTCTTCAAGACTGGAACGCAGACGCAGATTTTCTTTTGATATGCCTGCGTATCGCTTTTGAGTTGCCCGCACAACGCCGAGGAGTTGTTTAAACAGCATTTTGTTTATAGGCTTAGTCACGACAACAATGCCGTAATCCTTGACCTTTTGTCCGATAAATGACGCTTTTTCCGCAGCAATAAGCATTATTACGCCGCAAACCGTTTCTGTGCTGAGTTTTATGGCAAGGTCGACTCCGTCCGAATCCGCAATCGGCGAATTGATGACTACCGTATCAAATACGGTATCGTCCGCAAAGTCCATTGCACTTTCGGAATCACTGACGATTGCTCCCACTTCGTAGGAGTTTTCTTCAAGCAGCGTCTTGATCGAATTTACGCCGGAGTTCAGTTTTGACACCAGCAGTGTATTGTTTTTCATATTGCACGCTCTTCTTTATTTGTAGATCAATAATTCCCCAAAAATGAGAATTCCGGCAGCTCGTCCGACAACGCGCACAGCATTCTGCGGTTGATCTCACTTTCACGAACATTTCCGATAAAGTCAAGATAAAACATATACTCAAACTGTGAGTTGGGGCGCGGGCGGGATTCTATCTTTGTCAAGTCAAATCCGTGTGACGCAAATCTGCTCAGTACGGCGTACAGCGAGCCAGGGTGATTGTTCAGAGTAAAACACAGCGACACTTTTTTTGCCTGTTCCGTAATGATCGGCTTTTTTGAGATAACAATAAAACGTGTGCAGTTGTTGTCGTTGTTCTGAATATTTTTGTCGAGAACCTTAAGCCCGAATTCGTCCGCTGCCTCTTTTGTGCATATCGCCGCCCAGTTTATGCGCTTTTCTTCCGCTACCGTGCGCGCTGCCTCAGACGTGCTGCCGCATTTTTTCTTCGCATACCCGTTTTCACTGATAAACAGCGAGCATTGCGCAAGCCCTTGTTCATGAGATACCACCAGCTCAATATTCGAAATGTCTGTCTGAACTATCGAGCATAAACAATGTTCTATCGGAAGATCAATTTCACCGACAATATAGTATCTGTACTTAAGTATTAAATCATATACCCGCGATACCGAACCCGCAGAACTGTTTTCAACAGGAAGTACGCCGAAATCGCAGCGGTCGTCCGATACAGCTTCAAAAACCTTGTCAAAATTTTTTTGCAGGCTGATCTGACTGTTCGGGAAGAATTTCTGCGCCGCAATGTGGGAATTGGAACCTGCCGCGCCTAAACACGCAACGTTCAGTTCGGATGATTCTGTGTCAATGCGGCTGTCGGCGTTTTCGATAATTGTGCGCAGTTCGCTGTCACTGTTGATTATGCCGTATTGAAGTTCACGCGACAGTGCCATCATGTTGGCGTAGAGCAGACGTGTGTATTTTCCGTATTCACCGCCAAGCTTTTCCACACGGTCAAGAACCTGGGCTTCTCGTACTTCATTCAGAATTGGCGTGCCGCTTTTCTTCTTGTTTTCCGCAACGGCTACAGAACAATCCATTCTTTTAATGAAAAGCTGTGTTATCTGCTCATCAATAATATCTATTTCATCTCGTATGTTTCTTAAATCCATGTTGTACGCCTCTTATATAAGATTTATGACGGCTGCCGCTGCCGCCGCTTCAATGACAGACACGGCGCGGGGAACAATGCAGGGGTCGTGCCGCCCTTTGATCACAAGCCCGGCATTGCAGTGCGCCCCAAGATCAACCGTGTTTTGTTTTTTCGAGATAGAGGGCGTGGGCTTGATCGCTGCGCGGAATATTATCGGCATTCCGCTTGTGATGCCGCCAAGCGCGCCGCCGTGATTATTTGTGCGCGTTTTGACATTGCCGTCATCGTCATAATAAAACTCATCGTTATTTTGCGAACCCATACTCTTTGCGCCCGCAAAGCCCGAACCAAATTCAATGCCTTTTACTGCGGGCACCCCAAAAACAGCAGCGGCAATTATATTTTCAACACCGCCAAACATCGGCTCGCCTATTCCTGCGGGGAGTCCCTGCACAATGCACTCAACAACGCCGCCTATGCTGTCGCCCTGCATGCGTGCGCGCTCCACTTCTGCGCGCATAGCGTCCTCGTTGGTTTGATCTACCAGTGCGAATTTCTCGCCGTTCAATCTTTCGCAAAGCTCCGCTGTGATGCCTGTAGACTCAAACGGAGTGTCATTTATATTACCTATCGAATAAATATGCGCCGCAATCGATATACCTTTTCTTTGAAGTATCTGACGAAAAACAGCACCTGCAAAAACGAGATTCGCTGTGAGTCTTCCCGAAAAATGACCGCCGCCGCGCACATCATTGAACCCGCCGTATCGAACGTATGCCGCGTAGTCTGAATGACCCGGGCGCGGAGTGTTCATCAGGTTGCTGTAATCGCCCGAGCGCGTATTTGTGTTTCGGATAATTGCGCAAAGCGGCGCGCCTGTGGTGGTCGAGTTCAGCAGACCCGAAATAATTTCGGGCTTGTCGGCTTCTTTTCGTGGCGTTGCCGTTTTGTCGCTGCCGGGCGCACGTCGCTGCATTTGTCTGTCAATTTCGTCAAGATCAATTTTTTCGCCGGCGGGCAGACCGTCAATAACAACGCCTATGCCGCTGCCGTGGCTTTCTCCGAAAATCGAAAGCTTAATATTATTTCCAAATACCGAGCCCATTATTTATCCTCCCGTCTTCTTCTGTTTATTTCGCAATACCGCCAAGCGATATATAATCATCAAAAAAGTTATTGTAAGATTTAGATATACTTTCTTTGTCACTGATAGTGATATTTCCGTTGGCACAAAGTCCGGCAATAGCCATAGACATTACAATTCGGTGATCGTTGCAGCCGTCAACTGTGCCTGTATGTAAAACGCCGCCGTGAATGATCAGCTCGTCTTCCGTCTGCTCGATATCTGCCCCGCAGGCAGATAAAGCTTTGTACATTGCGTCCAGACGGTCGCTTTCTTTCAGGCGCACACGCTTGGCGTTGTAAATTCTTGTCGTGCCCTGCGCAAATGCGCCGCATACAGCGAGAATAGGAACAATATCGGGTATTTGTGAGGCGTCTATTTCTATTCCGCACAGCGTGTCATATTCGCATTTAGTATAATTATCTGCAATAGTTATTTTTGCCCCGAATTGACATAATAATTCGGCTATTTCTTTATCGCCCTGAAGTGAGTTACTGCGAACGCCGTTCACCGTAACTGAACCGCCGAGCGCGCCTGCAGCTAGGAAAAACGCCGCCTGTGACCAGTCGCCCTCTGTTGTATATGTGCAGGGGGTGTATTTCTGATTGCCCTTGACGTAATAATCGCCGTTGTTTTCGGTGACTTCAACGCCGAAATGCGACATGACCGAAATCGTCATATCGATATAGCCCTTAGACTGCAGGGGAGAAGTGAGATGAATTAAGCTGTCACCGTGAAGCAGCGGAAGGGAAAACAAAAGACCTGTGATAAACTGCGAGCTGATATCACCAGGCACGTTGAATTGTCCCGAAGTGAGCTTGCCGCTTATCTCGAACGGCAGACCGCCGGGAGTTTTGCACTCAACGCCATGACGCGGAAGAAGGTCGGAATATACGCCGAGGGGGCGTTCAGGGAGACGACCTTTCCCCGTAAAAACAGCGGAAACCCCACCAGCCGCGGCAATGGGGATAAAAAAGCGCACAGTCGAGCCGGATTCGCGGCAATCCAAATGCGCGGTTGGATTAGAGAAAATCTTTTCGGAATTAACGGTGACCGTATTTCCGGAAATGGAATAATTTGCGCCAAGTGCAGCAATGCAGTCGAGCGTTGCAAGTATATCCTGAGAGAAGGCAACGGGGGAGATGGCAGTGACACCTTTTGACAGGGCGGCGCAGATTATTGCGCGGTGAACGTCGCTCTTTGACGGCGGCACAGTGATATTGCCGCAAAGTGACGAAGGAGAGACAGTTATATTAGACATATGATTCACACTACTTTAAAAAAATATTACCGGCGGCGGGGATTATGTTAAATGTGCACATTGCCTCACTCTCCCAAAGTGTGCTTAATAAGCCGCGCCTTTTTAAGCTCTTCGCGCAGCTGTTCTTTTTCGCCGTTCGATATAAGTTCCTTGAATTGCTCCAGATTATTGATAAGTATAGATATTTCCTCACAAAGCGGCTCTTTGTTGTCAAGAAAAAGGTCAGTCCATAAGTTTTCATTGATTGACGCCACTCTTGATACGTCGCGGTAGCTGCCTGCGGAAAATCCCTTGTGATTCGGGCAGCAGGGGCTTTTTACGTATGAACACGCAAGCACATGAGGAAGCTGCGACGTGAAAGCTATCATTCTGTCATGCTCGCTCGGCGTTGTTATACGTATCTGCGTAAAGCCGATTTGTTTTGCAAGATCGGACAGAAGATCAACGGCGGACTGTGGCGCGCCGCAAGGTACGATTATATAACTCGCGCCCTGAAAAAGCTCTGCGTCCGCTGCGTCATACGAAAATTTTTCTTTGCCCGCCATTGGGTGCGACCCGCAGAACGTCAGCCCGTATTCGCTGCATATTTCCGTCATTTTTTCGCACAGCTTGCTTTTTATTCCGCACACATCGGTGATCACGCAGTCTTTTTTGAACTTTTCGGCGTTGTCTTTCACAAATTCCGAAATATGATCGGGGTACGTGCACATAAACACAACGTCGGCGTCTTTAAGGCAGTCGGTTGTTCCGATTTCGTGTATCGAACCTTCGGAAAGTGCTTTTTCAAGTGTGGAGTGAGTTCTGTTTATTCCAATTATGTGGTTGTTGGTATATTTGACGAACGCTTTTGCCAGCGACCCGCCAATAATTCCAAGACCAACTATTACAATATTCATATATAAATTCACCTTTTTGGTATTTATTAGGCGGCGTGTCGCCGCTGACAGCTTGCACACAAACTTTGTACAAATAAAAACTTTATCACCCGCACCCTCGGAGAGGGAGCCTTTAAAGTATTCAAAACCACAGCCTCTGGGCGCATGCCCGCCGCTAGGGACAGTAGATCAGTGCTGTGTATACGGCTGTGGATAAACATGCGGCGCAGACTGCCAGGCGTTTCATTATGTTCACTATGACAAGTACGTCCGGGTTGGTGCTGTTTTCGTATCGCTGAATGAATAATCCATACGACGCGGCACCCGTGAATATCAAAGGCAGACAATACCTCATATTCTGCGTGCATATTTCGGAGTAGTTTATGCAGAATATCATGTAATTGCCGAATACTACAGCGAACATTATCGTAAGCAGTAATTTAATTTCAAGCGCAGCTGTTTCTCTTTTGCGCCATATGATTATGTTTGCCGCTGCCGCAAATACGGCACAGATTGCCGCTGAGAAAAACAGAAGAGTACACAGTGACTGCAGAGTTATCGACGATGTAAAGAACGTTCCCTCGTCAAACATTGCGTTTTTCAGCAGGGCAATTACAGGGTTGCACTCGTCATAGGGCGCGCCCTTCCACCCCCATTGTATAAATGGAGACGCGAACTGATATATCGAATAGTCCAGCAGACGTGTTATCGGGTCGGTTCTGATCGCCTGTTCGGAGTTGGGCGGGCACGCCGGTACGAAATTCAGCGGTACCGAGAATTTAATGTAGTTTCTCACAGGCCAGAACATTCCGATCGGAACACATATAACACCAAACACAATAAACTGCACGATGTATTTTTTCCACTGCTTAATGTTTTTGATAAATATTACGAGAAATACTGCCGCTACTGCGGGCGCAACAAGTCCGACTGTCAGCTTTGCGAACATTCCGATTCCTATCGAAAGCGCGATGAATATTATATCAGACAGCTTCTTTGTCTGTGACCAGCGTATCGTGAAATACAGCGACGCCATTGCCAGCATTCCCGAAAGCATGTCGTTGTTCAGCGCGCCCGATAATATTATCAAAGTCGGGTGCAGCGCGGGGATAAGCGTGCTTATTTTCAGCGCGTTTCCTTTCAGTCCGAGCCGTTTCAGCGCGAGATATGCGAATACGGCGAACAAAGATGACCATATCGTTGAAATGAACTGGAGTACTTTTATGCCCGTTTTAAGTTCAAATCCAAGCTTTGTGATAATTGTAAGCACCGTTGCCGAAATTATATGATGCAGCGGCGGATGATAAAACTGCCAGCATGTCCGCGGGTCAAAGTCGGGAAGGTGTCGGTTAGTCATCAAATACCAGATGTACCCGCCGTGACCGCCGTTCATTTCCTCAAATGAGTAGACGTCATGCTGCCGCGTTTCACTGTTTGTATATGTGGCGTACATGATTCGCAGCACGATACCTGTCATTATTATCAGCTTGCACGCTGCGTCATCGGTCAATCTCTTTTCACGATATAAATACAGCGCATATATCGCAGGCGAAAAAAGCATAATTGTATATACGTTCGGCAATACTATATTAACAAAAATATCCATATTCAATAACACTCGCTATTAATTTAATGAGTTATAAATATTGATAATATTCAGCATTATTTTTCGTGGGGCTTCTTCGCCGTTCAGGATGTAATCTGCAGCTTTGTTGTACAGTGGCAGTCTTTTAGAAAGCAAGTCAGTGACAGCCTTTTTCTTGTCTTCGCGCATCAAAAGCGGGCGAGTGGTATCGCTTTTAAGTCTCATTAATACTATGGAAGGCGAAACATTCAGCAGAAATACTATTCCGTTCTTTTTAAGTGCAGTTACGTTTTCATCACGGAGCAGAGTGCCGCCGCCTGTTGAAATGACTGTTTTTTTCAACTCACCCAGCTCTTTGCAAATATCTGTTTCAAGTCTGCGAAAATACTCCTCACCGTGTTTTTCAAATATTTCCGAAATGCTCATGCCCTCGCGCTTTTCGATATATGAGTCTGTGTCGATAAACCTCGCGCCGAGTTTTTCAGCAGTCAGCTTTCCGATGGTGCTTTTGCCGCTTCCCATAAAGCCGCATAAAACTATATTTTTTTTCATCTTTTTGCAAGCTCCTCAAAACACTCTTTGGCGATTTGCGCTATATCCTCGGCGTTGTACCGGGAGCCGTTCCAGAAGGTTTGTGCTGCCGCCGCCTGATATACAAGCATAGTCATTCCCGTGAGCGCAGGTATGCCCGCCGCTCTCGCTTTTTTCACTATTAGCGTTTCGGAAGGATTGTACACCGCGTCAAATACGGCCTTTGAGCGTGATATAACGTTGTCGCCCACAGCGCACGCGTCACAGTTGGGGTACATTCCGATGGGCGTGGCGTTGATCAGAAGGTCGCTGTCGCCGCTGAAATCCTCCGTCACGAACACTCTTGCGGTGCCGCTGCCGAAACGCTCGTTGATCGAATCCGCAAAAATACGGGTGTTCTCAACTGCGCTTTCGCATTCGAGCAGATTAAGCGTGCAGCCGGCCTTTGCGCATGTGTTTGCAAAAACGCGCCCAACACCTCCGCAGCCGATTATGGTCACTGTTCCATTGAGCATTATTCCGGCGTCCGCGATGGCATTGACAAAGCCGATGCCGTCTGTTGTGCAGCCCTTTGACGTAACACTGCCGCCGTTCTTTACGAATGCTATTGTATTGACGGAGCCGTAAAGTGCAGCTGTCTCGTCAAGCTCGTCTGCTAGTTTCATGACAGCCTGTTTGTGTGGGATAGTGGCGTTAAATCCGTCGAGCTGTGCAAGCGTAGTTGAGAACTGCGTGGATAAATCCTCAGGCGCAATATCGAATACGCTGTAGTCGCCGTTAATGCCTGACAGCTTCATCAATTTTGTATGTATGAACGGCGAAAGAGTGTGACCAATCGGGTGACCTATAACGCCGTAATGCTTTTTATTCATAAATTCACGACCTTAATAATATTATTTTGCAGAAATGCCTGCGGGTAAGCTGTAGTCGGTAAAGTTAATCATGGGATCGTCGGGTTTATATGTAATCTCGATAATATCTCCCGGCATAAGTGTATTGGGAGAATAGACATAGCATTCGCCGGTATACAGATTTTCGGTGCCTTCGGGAGTAAATTCATAAAGCACCTTATATCTGTATTTTTTGACCTCGCCGTTTTTTTTTACTTCATCGGGCGAACGGTAAACTATTTCGCTTCCGGAATATTTTTCCACAACGCTGGTAGTTTTTTTGCCTCCCGAAGAGGGCAGGGGATCGTTTTTTTTCTTTTTGTCATCTTCCTCATCGGTGTCGGGTTTTTCGTACCGTTTGATGTAGTAGGCGACCTTTGTGACTGAAACGACAGTAGCAATGGTGTTTCTGTATGTTTTGTAGCGCATAGATGGATTTGACGGACGCTTTGTCTGTTTGTGCATCATAATGAGCAGGACAATTGCGACAATATTGGTAATTATCACGATCGACACGAGCACAATAGTTATAACGTCTGTTAAGTGTGCGATTTCAGCCATGCGGCTGTCGATAGGTAAAGCTGCCGAAAGATACATGTTAATTAAAACTCCTTTCCTCCCGGGGCGGGGTTTACGGATATATGAACGCACTGCGCAATTATACAAATACAATTATACACAAATAAAGAAAGTATGTCAACACCATTCGGATTTGCACACGAACTTTAATATGCGGGCAGGCAGTACGCACATATACAAAATATTTGGTAATAATGTAAAGCCCGCGTCTAACAACAAAGGAGTCGTGCCGGGGGTGCGGGTCTCCAGTGGAGACCTCGTCGAAGTCGAAGCACCGTTAGGAACGGCTCCCAGCCGTTGGGAACGGCTCCCAGCCGTTGGGAACGGCTCCCGGCCGTTGGGAACGGCTCCCGACCGTTGGGAACGGCTCCCAGCCGACCGAGCCGGCAGGTGAGACCCACAACGGTGCACGCGTGCAAAAAAGCTACTACACGAAAAAATCAAAATGCGTATCGGGAGCAGCGGCACGCTGTATGTAATAACAGTCAAAAATATAGACAGAACACTATCATAAACAGTGCATATTGATGAATTATTGAAAAAATATGAAAAAGTATCTTGACAAATGTGCAGTTTCCTAATATTATTAGCGTAGTGCTAATTGGCAATTAGGTGCCTATTTGATAGGCGAGGGGGGAAATAACAGCTATGGTATTTGAGAAGATCAGATCAATTCTTGCAGAGCAATTCAGCGAAGATGAGAGTTCTATCACAATGTCAACCGATCTTGCGGAGGATCTGGGTGCGGATTCCCTTGATTTAGCCGATGTCCTTATGGCGATCGAGGATGAATTTGAAGTGGAGGTTCTCGATGAGGATCTTGAAAGCATCAAGACCGTTGGGGATATCGTTGAATACATTGAAAATAACAGCA
Source organism: uncultured Ruminococcus sp. (assembly GCA_902802975.1). Lineage (GTDB taxonomy): Bacteria > Bacillota > Clostridia > Oscillospirales > Acutalibacteraceae > RUG592. The sequence goes on from CADCOF010000212.1 coordinate 11,671, forward strand.
ATAATGACTAATGCCCATTTTTGTTGAAAATCAATTAATTACAAATACCGACTGTATAAGTATTCCGTGAGAACCGGACTTGTGCAGTCGGCGTTTTTTGTAAGACGAGTATCTATAGTAGTAAACGTATTAAGTTGGTAGTTAGTAGTTAGTGGTTAGTGGTTAGTAGTTAGTAGTTAGTAGTTAGTAGTTAGATGATAGTTAGATGTTAGATTTATAGTGAACGTCATTGAAAAAATCCTATTAAGAACATTTATGAGTGCGGAGTTCAATTCGCAATTCGAAATGCGGAATTCAATTCGCAATTCG
>CADCOF010000213.1 GCA_902802975.1 uncultured Ruminococcus sp.
AATTATTTGTGAAGTCGTGCTTTATTACAACGATGATAAATTGTTGCAGTGCGAAAATAGTCGGTCGAGAGTGATGGACTCAGATCGAGCATTAATTACGCATTACGCATTACGCATTCAGACTGTGCCAAAACAAAAAATTTCCGAAATATAACCCCTCCGTCACGTCTGCTTTCGCAGCCGCCGGGGGCGGTTCCCAACCGTGCCACCTCCACTACAGGGGAGGCAAATGCTGATTCCAAGCCACTTTTAAAGCCTCCCCTTTAGGGGCAATGTCATCAACTTAAGGTTAGACAGAGAGCATCACAAAGTTTTTCGCCAAGCCTTTTTTATCATCAGGCTTGGCGAAAACTATTTTATCCTTATTGTGATACTGTATCATTCCAAATAATCATCATTTGCGTCTTCATTGTAATTTTCATAATCTTCTGTGTAATTCTCGGTGTAATCGTCAGTGGGAACCTGTGATTGCTCTTCTTCCGGCGGTGACGGCGGGTCTATTACGCTTATTTGATTGTTTAATCCAATGTCGTATACATACTGCGGCTCGTTCGGAGATGTTTCATCTGTATCATCTGTGTCGTTTGTATCGTCGTAATTATCATAAACAGTTATATCGGTCTCGGGCGCGTCGTCTTTCAGCGTTCCGTTTGTAGCCTGTGTTCGCAGCGTCTCAAGAGTGTACACAGACTGCCCCGTTATAGTGTATGTACTGAGCATATACAAAACATCTGTTACTCCAAATTCTGTTATAATTTCAGTTAGATTTGCAGTAAGATATTTGAGTGACACAACATATATCTGTGAAAAGGAGCTTGTCATAAACGAAGGAAGAAGCGTACCTAAGCTATCCTTTACTATCAGCAGCTTTCTGTCGTTTTCCACCGGCGTATCGAGACGCAGACAATAAAATCCGCCTTTGTAGTATCCGTCGTACAGCGAATCTTTATTTTCTTGATAATACTTATCCGTCGTAAGAAATTTGAACTCCTCATCATAGTAATTCGTTTTGAAATTCACGGGGGGCTTGTAATATATAAATTCATCGGGCGTTTTGCTTAAATCCGCATAACCTGTTTCGTCGCACATACCACCCAGATCGCCTATATACTCCATTTTTGCAGACGGTGTATACTCGGAAATATCGGGATAATCAACGCCCGCCGCTTTTGCGAACGCTTTTCCCGCATAATATGCTCCAAGTGGTGCCAAACGGCTGTCACTGCGATAATATATATTTTCTGCATTGTGATTTTTCAATGTTTCGAGAACCTTTATGGGAGTTACGCCTACAAGCATATCATATGTACTTTGTATGATATCCGTCTGATCATCTATTTCGGTCTGATACTTAGGCGGACAATAAAATTCACACGCAGAAGGTATGATCATTGAATACACGTTAACCTTGTTTCCTGCCTCTTCTTTTATTTTATTTATCTCATTGGCATAAAATTCAAGGCATCCTTCGCCTATATCCATTGTAAAAAGTTCCATCGAGCGGTATTTGCCGTCCTGTTTTGCAAAAAGAAGCGAACCCGAATAATAACACTTCGTATTCTCTTTATCGTAATCCTTATGTTCTCCGACATCGTCATCGCTTTCCGCTTGATCATTTTTGGGAACATCTATCGTTTCAACAACCTTAGGCTGCTGATTGTTGGAATTATCATTGCAGCCTGCGAATGTCACCAGCATAGACATTGCAAGCGCAATAGCAATTATTTTTCGCATATACCATTCTCCTCATATTAACACACACGCTGCCAGAATATATTTTCCGTAATCGCGCAGCGTATAAAAACCTTCCTTATTTGAAAAACGTCCCGTTTGAACATCGCAGCCGTTCAAACTGAAATTAACATTCTTCATCGAGTATGTCATTCCAAGCCCTATGGCTTTGATGTAGCTTTCTTTCAGCGACCAAAGGCGCATAAACGCGCGGTCACGATCAGGAAAGCTTTCAACAAACTGCCGCTCCTTATCGCTGCAAATTTTCTCAATGACTCTGTCCGAAACGCCTTTTATTATCTGAATATCTACCCCGACAGGATAATCACAGACAGCCGCAGCAGCATAACCGCCGCTGTGACTTATGTTGAAATGAATATCGCCGCGGTTTATGAAATACGGCTTTCCGTGGTCATGAACGCCAATGTCCATATTTGCCAAATCAAGCTGATAGACGCAATTCAAAGCGGCGTTCAGAGTATCTCGTCCAAACTGCGTTTCGGCAGCTTTTTTTTGCCCTCTTGCAATATTGTCCAAGTTAAATTTGTTAATATATATATAACACGACATTTTACTCACCGCATTTCGGCTCCACATAAACCGTTTTATTTTTAACAAAAATCACCATGCCGGGGCGCGCGCCCTGCGGTTTGCTTACATTTTTTATCAGTGTATAATCCACGGCAACGCGGGAACTTGACGACGCGCGGCTGTGATAAGCAGCGATCTGTGCCGCTTCGATAATCGACTCTTCACACGGCGTTTTTCCTTCGGTCACAAGAACCGTATGCGAACCGGGTATATCCTGCGTGTGGAACCAAACGTCATTTTTCGACGCGGTTTTCAGCGTCAATGTATCGTTCTGTCGATTGTTGCGCCCCACAAGAACCTTCATGCCGTCCTTTGTGCGAAACTCAAGCGGCGGCAGCGGCTTCGGGTCTTTGCCCTTGCGGTTTCCCTTTTGCTGTTTCAGGTAGCCTGTTTGTATCAGCTCCATGCGAATTTCCGCAAGCTCCGCTTCCGTTTCGGCGCGGCTAAGCGCGTCAAAAACGTTGTCGAGATACTGCAGCTCTGCTTTTGCAAGCTCAATCTGCTCTTTCAGCACATGTTCGGCTGTTTTCGCCTTGCGGTACTCCTTGTAATACCGCTGTGCATTTTGCGAGGGCGATTTTGACGGGTCAAGCGTTATACGCAGCTGACCCATGTTTTCATCATAAAAATTGTCAAGAACGACAAACGCGCTGCCCTTTTCTATTTTATATAAGTTTGCCTGCAAAAGGTCACCGCAGATTCGAAGATGTTCTCTGTCGGCACAGGCGTCAAGCTCCGTCTGCTGCGAATTTATCTTGCGGGCGGTGCGCTCGAAGGCATTTGTAAGCAGGCGCAGCAAATCCTGAGATTTTGCTTTTATGCGTTCCGCCTTATCGCGTTCGGAGTAGAAGCTGTCAAGAAGAGCCGAAAACGACTCGAATTTCTTCACCGAATAAAAGGTGCCATACTGAGTGATATCCATGAATGACATATCCTTAGGTTTTCCGTTTTCGTCGTAAATACAATACGGAGAACCGATGTTATCGAAAATGATACCGGATAATTTTGAAATGTAATACTCAAGGCGATTGCGGTAATTTGAGGACAGCTGATCCGAATAAACAGTTTCACTGCTGCCGCAGATACGGTAAGCAAGTTCACGGCTGATGATAGGTGAAATTCCCATAACGACCGACAAAATCGCTTTGTCAAGCTTATCGCCGCGTGCGATAATTGCCTTTGTGACGTCGCTGCTTTGCGTATCAAGAAGTGACAGCTTATCTTGTGCGGGAGGCAGAGAGTATGCGACTCCGGGCAGCACAATACGCTGAGATGACATTGACGGGTCAACACGCTTCAGCGAATCGATGACCGTTCCGTTATGGTCTATGAAGATTACATTGGAATAACGCCCCATGATCTCGCAGGCAAGCGTTAGGCGGACAATATCGCCCAACTCGTTTGACGCGTCAAAATCGATAAATATAATACGCTCCAGTCCCGGCTGACGAATGCTGCAGATTTTTGCTCCGCCGAGGCGTTTTCGCAGAAGCATACAGAACATAGGCGGCGAGGCAGGATTTTCCGGGGACGTTTCGGTGAGGCTTACTCTGGGAGAATTTGCGCGTGTACTGATGAGCAATTTTACGCTGTGAGAAAAAGTTCGGATATTCAGAACAAGCTCGTCTTTATTCGGCTGATGAATCTGAGAAACGCGGGCACCGACCAGATTGGTATTCAATTCGTTAGATAAAAATCGGGTAAAAACGCCATCTAGAGCCAAAAAAATCACCTCAATATCATAGATACAAATATTATACATCATTTGGAAACAAATTTCCACTGTTTTTTATTATTTCCCACGCCTTTTGAACAAGTAAACAATTTGTTTGCCTTTAGTTATTTCGTGGGGTGCGGTCTGCCACTGGCAGTGGAGACGGTGGCACGCCGCAGGCGTGACGGAAGGAGTAATACAAGAAATTTTTGTGCATTTTTACTTTTTTGCTCATTTATAGTAATATCAATAACATCGTCAAGAGTGGGTACCGCTCTTTCTTTACTCTTTATTTTATTTAT
>CADCOF010000214.1 GCA_902802975.1 uncultured Ruminococcus sp.
AAATATGGACAACGATAATCCATTGGAGCTGCACGAACAGTCCAATGTACAAATTGAAGACTTAAACACACAGTATTCTCCCCCGGTCACGAAACCGGAAAATGAACAAGATACGACACCCATTACTGTTTCGCTGGCAAAGAATGAGGAACCTGCACCGTCTGCCGTTTCGCTGACAAAGAACGAGGAGCCTGCACCGGCTGATGTTTCACTGACGAAGGACAACGATTTCGAACCGAATGCCGTTTCACTGACAAAAGAACAGTCTGCGAAAATTGAAGACATTCAAGAAAATACTCCGACCGGCAGTTTTGACGTTACGCCCCCGCAGCAGCAAAGCGGCTATAACCCACCAACGGGATATGCGCCACGGCAGCAGCAAAACGGCTATACTCCACCAACGGGATATGCGCCCCCGCAGCAGCAAAGCGGCTATACCCCACCAACGGGATATGCGCCCCCGCAGCGGCAAAGCGGCTATACTCCACCGATGGGATATGCGCCCCCGTCAGGATATATGCGCCAACCTAATTATTCGGGAATAACAAATGCTTACTCGTATATTTATCAGCGTTCTCCTCAAGAACTGGCTCAGGATGATATCAGCAAAGCTGCCGCTTCAAGCGGTGCGCTCACGCTCACAATTTTCTTTTCAATGATATTTATCAGTATTGTTGTTTTGATTTTCGGCTTCTTTATGGGCATTATTCGCGACACGCCTGCCATCGGAAACGACCCGTATATTGGTTTTACGCAAATGGGGTTTTATCTGTACGAGGGGTTAATTTCCATGATATCTATAGCGGTTCCCGCTATGATAATCATGATCAAAGCACGAAAAACTCACAATCTGCACATAAACGATCTCATTCCGTTTGATAAAATCGGCGGTAAAAAACTTGCCGCAATTGTATTCGGCGGTATTGGCATTTGTATGATCGCGCAGTTGATGTCTGTTATTCTCAGTATTAATTTTTCTATTTTCGGCTTTGATATTGAAGATGCTGTAAGCATGGAGTATGGCACAACACCGGTAGACCTGCTAATGAACACAATTTGTGTTGCCTTTGTGCCCGCACTTGTGGAAGAGCTTGCGTACCGCGGAGCCGTACTGGGTATCCTCAAAAAATATGACACCGATGTTGCAATTATCGGCAGCGCATTTTTATTCGGAATGCTTCACGGCAATCTTGCTCAAATACCGTTTGCCTTTGTTGTAGGTTTGGTATTGGCATATGTAAGAACTAAAACAAACTCTATGCTGCCAAATATATTGATACATTTTTCAAATAATTTTTATGCGGTTCTTGTTACAACACTAATGCAGGACGCAACAAGCGACATCATGAATATGATCGATGTCGGCTTAATGATAATTCTTGTTGCAGCGGCATTCTTCAGCATATATTATCTCAGCAAAAATCACCCCGATTTCTTCACACTTAACGATAAACGCTGCGTTCTCAGCAACAAAGAAAAATTCCGCGCATTCTTCACTTCGTCACCCGTAATAGCATGTACAATACTGCTGTGCATAGAGACTGTGGCAGTTATCAAGTTGATATGAGCCACGAATATTATATGAAAGCAGCTATTGAACAAGCAAAAATAGCCGCAGAAAAAGGAGAAGTACCGGTAGGCGCAGTCATTGTAAAGGACGGCGAAATAATATCAGTCGGATACAACCGCAGAGAAACCGCAAAAAACGCACTTTGTCACGCGGAGCTGGACGCAATCAATGCGGCATGTGAGAAACTTCACGGCTGGCGGCTGTGGCAATGCGACCTATATGTTACGCTTGAACCTTGTCCGATGTGTACCGGTGCGATAATAAACGCAAGAATTCCAAATGTGTATTTTGGGGCATACGACCGAAAAGCCGGTTCGTGCGGAAGTGTTGTCAATCTTTTTGATTATCCGTACAACCACAAGGCGCAGCTGACAGGCGGAATACTTGAGGACGAGTGCGCAGAGCTTCTGAGCAGCTTTTTTCGGCAGCTCAGGAACAACAAGAAAACAACATGAATATGAAGCGGCTAAGAGTTTGTCCTGGCCGCTTTTTTGATTTTTGATAACAACATGTTAACCTACGGAACCAACGGTTGTTTTCTCAAACCACTCATAAATCTTAAATCTGTATGAAATACCATCGGACTTAACAAGATCGAGCTGACTGTCTGAGAGTACATCAGAAATATCACATTCGGCAGCCGCTATACATACAGGCGGAAACATTACGCACCACCAGTTGTGACCTTTTCCGCTGCCAATTTTCAAGCGAACAGCGTCGTAATATCCTGCCGGCAAAGTAAAATCATCATAAACACGGTTTGGAAAAAACATATTCACCAATTCGCCCGAAATATCGTAATCATACCCGTACTGTGCAGCAACGTTTTGGGCTGTGTTTACAATATCCGACATATGTTGTGATAAAATCGCCTCGGCCTGCTGCTTTGTACATTCCTCGGGGTATATGTTACTGCAAACATTAAGGACTTCATCGCGAATTTTAAGCTTCAATTGCTGATCTCCCTCATTGTCTGAATTTGCAATAATATGAAAACGCACAACGCTGTCCGCTATATCTTTTGATCGGGCGTCAAAGTCTGTCATCGATAACAAAAAACAAAGCACAAAAGCAACAGCCACAGATTTAACGGCTGTCTTTACTTTTGTGTTTGAAAGTTTCAATATTTTGTGTGACATAATAAAACCTCCGTTTTTTCCGAATATATAGCATTAACTCTATTATTTGGAAAATCCGGAGGATTATTCTTTAAATTTATCTATTTATCGGGAGCGAAACTCAAAACTAAAATCTCTACTCTCAAATCTATTATTCATCAATTCCCGCGTCGCCTCTGGAGATCAGTGTTGCGGAAAGTTCTGCCGACTTCATATCGCCGTTTCTCTCACTTCTTGTGACTTTGAGCGTTACCTTGTCGCCGACCTTGCTCTTTTCAAGAACGGCCTTGAGTTCCTCCATTGTGGTGACTTTTTCGCCGTTGATCTCTGTAACGATGTCGCCTTCACGAAGTCCCGCAAGTGCTGCCGGTGAGTTGCTTGTTACCTGAACAACATATACGCCCTCAGGCCAGCCAAAACGCTCTTTGTATGAATCCGGTACAGCCTGACCGTAAATACCGAGGTACGGCTTGTCGGAATCGGATACGTGCTTGTCGCTCATGAGATCATTGATGATCGGCTCTGCGTCCGAGATCGGGATAGCGTAGCCAGTGCCCTCAACGCTCGTGTCGGAATATTTCGCTGAATTGATGCCTATAACTTCGCCTTTAATATTGAGCAGTGCACCGCCGGAGTTGCCCGGGTTGATAGCTGCGTCTGTCTGGATAAGCTTCATTGTGTTGTCGGAAATCTGAACTTCACGATCAACTGCGCTGATGTAGCCTACTGTTACCGACTGACCGTATCCGAGTGAATTTCCGATAGCGATTGCCGGTTCACCGAGCTTCAGATTTTCGGAGCTTCCGAGAGTAGCTACCTTGATCTGATTGAGCGTATCCGCGCTGATATCCGAAATATTGACGGAGATTACTGCGAGGTCGTTGTCGGCAGATGTGCCCTTTATGGTTGCATCGTAGCTCTCATCATCGATGAACTGTACGGCAATTTTGTCTGCGCCGTCAACAACGTGATTATTTGTAACTATAAGAAGTTCCGTGTCATTCTGGGCGATAATAATACCCGAACCGCTTGCGTTTGTCTCGTAAGTCTGATTAAAATCATCGCCGTACATATAGTAGAAGAAGGGGTTCGAGAAGGACATTGACTCCTCTGTTACGGTGTTAATAGCTACCATTGAGGGCATTACCTGCTCCACAACTTCGGTTATCGTGCTTGAAACAGATGTGTCGTCGTTAGTCACGTTAACGGTATTCACCGCAGGTACTTTCTGAACCACGGAATTTGTGGTTGCAGCTCCACCGGACGAGTTCGACGAGTTATATACAGCACCCGCGTAGAACGAGCCGCCCGATATAACGAGTGCCGTGCAGATAGCAGCTACCGAAAGTGCCCAACGCTTGCCGTTTTTCTTTTTCGGCTTAAAATCATTCGGCGTGTAACTGCTCGATGTGGTCTGCGGCTGAGGTACCGATGGTGCAGGTGTGTAGCCGTAAGGTGTGCGGAAAGCATTCGGCTCACTCACCGGTTGTACCGGTTGTACCGGTGCCGCCGGTGCCGCCGGTTGTGCGGGTGCTGCCGGTTGTGCGGGTGCTGCCGGTTGTGCTGCTTCGAAAACAGGCTGTGCGGGTGCCGCCGGTGCCACCGGTGCCACCGGCTGTGCTGCTTCGAAAACAGGCTGTGCGGGTGTCTCAGGCATTGCATCTATATTATCACCGGTGCGATCATAAGAACTTCTGTATGTGTTTACGGGCTGAGCATCACCGCTGCCGTTATCCATATCCATACCAAACAATTCGTTATAATTCTTATCACTCATAATAACGCCTCCAAACGTTTTTCTTTGTTTTCTGTAATTATATTCTACCTCCTTTACTTAAAATGAAACTTAAGTATTACTTTAAATTTACTTAAAATTTTATGCGCGGCCGGCGGCGGCATGCCGCCGCTCCCGATACGCGATTTTACTTTTTAAGTATAGTAGCTTCTTAGCACGTGTGCCCCACCGTGCCCGGCGCGGTTTCTTTTTTGTTGGACACGGGCATAAAACTCTAAGCTCACAATAAACAAAAACCCGCGCCCTACATTATGTAAGACGCAGGTAAATAAGTTTTTATTGCACAAAGTCCCAATGTCATCAACTTAAGCTTTCGGTATGCCTCCGGCGGCAAGCCTTTTTGAAAAAAGGCTTGGCGAAAAACTTTGTGATGCTCT
>CADCOF010000215.1 GCA_902802975.1 uncultured Ruminococcus sp.
AGAAATGAAATTCGTTCGATAGAGAACTTTTGTATTCTGAATAGTTACAATTATTGTATCGAAATTCCAACCGCTCAGATAGAAAAAGTGTTGAGGAAAAGATTTATGTCGTTTACTATAATCAGACCAATTGCGCCGGGCATTGGCACCCTTGTACGGTATCCGATAACAAACGGTTTAACCGCACATTCGGCAAATAGCAGTATCTTCAAACGCGATTTTTCATGTCTCTTTCCATTTTTGAAAAAACACAGCCGCAGTAATCCTGGCGGTACAGACCGTATTCCCTTGATAATTCAATGGAGCGTTTGTATCCGTTCTTTTTCTTGAAATCCGACGGCAAAAATAACACGCCGTACTTTTTTCCCATTTCGCAGCCTATTTTGTTGAGCAGCTGTGCGTCTTTAAGCGGGCTGATTGTAAGCGTTGTTGAAAAGTAGTCAAAATGGAGCTGTGCTGCTTTTTCGGCTGTTTTTGAAAGACGAAGTTCAAAGCATTTTTTGCATCGCATGCCGCCCTCCGGTTCTTTTTCAAGACCTTGCACAGCCGTATAAAACTCACTGCTGTCAAAATTTTCATCGATATACGAAACGGGATATTTCGTTTTCATCTCACCGATAAGCCGCTTTTGTTCGCTGCTCCTGTGTCTGTATTCATCATCGGGGTATAAGTTGGGATTGTAATAAAAAACTGTAATGATAAAATATTGAGATAAATATTCTATGCAATAGCTGCTGCAAGGGGCACAGCAGCTGTGCAGCAGGAGTGTTTTTGTGTGTTCGCCGCTCTCATCGAGTTGATCTATAAGTCGGTCAAGCTCCCTTTGATAATTTGTCTTGTTCATAACTTTGCAAAACCATTTCTGTTATTTCACTCGGGTCTTTTACTATTACTTCTGCGCCGCTGTTTTTAAGTTCATTATAGCCGCGGAAACCCCATTCAACGCCGCAAAAATCAACGCCGGCATTCTTAGCAGTCGCAACGTCAACATTGCTGTCGCCGATATAGAGGCATTTGGATTTTTCACAGTTTATTTGGTCGAGCAGAGCATACAGCGAATCGGGCGCGGGTTTTCTGGGGTAATCGCTGCGCTGTCCATACACAATGTCGATAAGTCCCTTATCAAACAGCGCGTCCACTATTCTTTTTGCGAATGCGTCGGCTTTATTTGAAAGAACACCAATAATTACGCCGCTTTCTTTAAGCTCCCCGAGCATTTGAACAATACCGCTGTAGGGACGAGTTTGTTCCAGGCACCTTTCGTCATATATAATGTTGAATGTTTCAAAAACGGAACGCTGCAGCTTTTCGTCCTCGGATTTTTCACCCATTGCACTGCACACAAGATTCCGAATACCATTGCCTACAAAAAATCTGTACTCTTCGATAGAATGAGTCGGCAATTCAAAAAGCGAAAGTGCTTCGTCGCAGCTTGCAGCAAGGTCATTCAGACTGTCTGCAAGTGTTCCGTCAAGATCAAATACACAGGCATCATAATGTTTGTTCATAATTTTGTTTTTCCTTTCTCGCGGCACGGCATACGTGCGTTTGCATTCAGTACGCACAAACTAAATTTATTTTATAGTGAACGTCATAAAAAAATCCTTTATGAGTGTGGAGTTTTGAGAGTCGAGAGTTGAGTTTGGAGTGTAAGTAAAAACTTTTTACTCACAACAAAAACTAAAGTATCAAACAGAAGTTTTATCGTGAAAGAAAGTCCGCAAACAAAATAACTCCACTCTCCACACTCCACACTCCACACTCCACTCTCCACACTCCACACTCCACTCTCCACTCTCCACTCTAAAATGGTGTTTATTTCGTTATCAACACTGCCCTGACCGGTGAGGCTTCCATTCCACCAAGTTTCAGCGGCATGGCATTCAGAATATAGTCTCCGTCGGATACAGAGGAAAGATCAAGATTTTCGAGAATAAGCACACCATGAGAAAGCAGTTCTCTGTGTACTTCCGTTTCCTGATCGTCAAATGATATGGACATGGAGTCGATACCCACAAGAATCATGCTGTGTTCTGTGAGAACTCTTGCCGCGCTTAACTCAAGCGATGCATCGCCGCCTCCATGTATCAGAAGACGCTTTCTGCAATGCGGCAGCAGTTTGTCCATATCTTCGCCTGTCAATACGCCGCTGAGCGAAACGACCGTGCACGAACCGTAACACTGTTCAAGCGGTATTTGTGCAACATCTCTGCCGTTTTCAATGTAATGGAGCGGCGCGTCAATGTGTGTTCCGGCATGCGGCGTCATGCCCATGACCGAGAGGTTATATTCCGCGTTTTTGTTTATTGAACGTATCCATTTATAGAGCGGTTCGGGGTCGTCGGCATAATTTGGCGTTGTAAATGGGTCGGCACTGATATCAATTATCCTCATTGTATTACTCCTGGTGATCAAGATTTGAAGGGCAAATCCTGCAGTTGCTTTGAGCTATATATAGTATTCGTCTGCTCCAAGCTTATAGTATTTATCAATCAAATCTTGAAGTGTTATACTGTCAAGATATTTGTTGATCACATCATATAACCCCTGCCACATGTACAAGGTAGGGCAGCTGTTCTGCTTATCACATAAGTTTATCTCGTTGTCAAGACATGACACCGGAGCTAGACTGCCTTCAGTGATTCTCAAAATATCACCGATAGTGTATGATGAGGGAGAACGAGCCAACTTGTAACCGCCCTGAAAACCTCGGCTTGTGTGCAGCATGCCCGAACGGATTAACAAAGGTACAATTTGTTCCAAGTATTTTTTTGATATTCCCTGACGTGCTGCTACATCTTTTAGTGCTACATAACTATTATTGTGAAGTGCCAGGTCAATCATTAGTCTGAGTGCATAGCGTCCTTTTGTAGAAATTTTCATATGTATTCCTCCGGTGGTGGTACACCACTATTATACCATCAAATTAGTAAGCTTTCAAGATAAAACAGTATTCTTTTTTAAATTAGTGATATTTAACAAAAAGCACCTTTCCACAAAGGGGAAAGGCACAATGCCACAGACGTTTCTTTAATTTTTATTATCAAATGGATTTTGCTCTGTAGAGTAATATTCATTGCTTGAGAAAGGATTATCGTTTTGTGGTGCGTTAACCACTTGATACGGATATGCGTTTTGTGGTTCGTTAGCCCCTTGATACGGATATCCCGTTGTCTGAGCCGGAACCGCTTGTCTGTACTGCGAACTGCCAAAACCAAGAACACAATAGAATACAAATGGAAACATAAGCAATCCTATAGTAAATATAACATCATAACCAAATGATTCAGATAATTTATACATACATATAACATACATGATTAATAAACAGAAAATTATAAAGATGTTTATATCGCCTATTAAATCAAATAACTTATCATCGGAAAATGAAAGATCAGGATGTTGTGAGATATTAGAATATAAATAAATACGTATGCACGCAATAATGCCGCTCATGGATAATGCAATTATCGCAGCCGTTTTGTTCCATGACAAACAAAACAGATCATAAATATTTACAAACGGTATTAATGAGTGCCATCCAGGAATACCGGCTTTTTTAAATATTTTCCACAGTCCAATCGCAATTATTGTCAAAAAAACAAAGAAAATTAAAACAATAATTAAGTAAATCGCTATAACTACTCCAAAAAGTTCACCTATTGCGTTGCTTCCGTCTAACAAATTGTAATTCACATTCTCTCACCTCTTAAAAAACTGATTGAATCTGGAAAACAATAATAACAATCGGGTCAGATTCAATCAGTAACAATACATTTATATTTATTTATATTTATATTTATTTATTTATTTATTTATTTATTTATATTTATATTTATTTATCAAATCAAGTTTATCCGGCTTACAAAATTCAATCGGATTTCCGGGCAAGCCCGGTTCAACTCCGCCATTATCATCGGTTGTGCCTGATGAAGAATAATTAACTACAGCACTGCCGTCACTGATTTCTATGATACCATAACGCCACGATCCGTTTTTGAAATAATAAATTCCCGGTGTGGATGTATTAGGGGAAAGATATGCAGTGGTATAATATCCGTCGATATCGCCTTCCGGCATTACCCTGTCGCCATCTATCTTATACACGCTGTATACGCGTGTAAGCTCTCTGGCCTCAATGCGCGCAGCTTCTCTGGCAGCTTGTTCATTTGCAAACGCTTCCGGATTAATTATTACGATGTTTGACAAATCAACATCATCATTAGAAAGCGGCGCGCCATACGCTATTATCAGATGTTCATAATCGGAGCCGGGAAGTTTTGTTACCATGTAGCCCTCAACGTTGGAATCCTTATCTTTTATTAAGCTTGCCATATCCTTATAGATAGGGGAAACGTTATCCTCCGATTTAGTGTTTTTTGATTCTGCTTTGCTTTCCGCTTTGCTCTCTGCTTTGCTTTCTGTCTTGCTTTCCGGTTTG
>CADCOF010000216.1 GCA_902802975.1 uncultured Ruminococcus sp.
CGCCGCCGCTCTTAATACTTAATAATTACTTACGGATACCGAGTTTTGCGATGATAGCACGATATCTCTCAATGTCTACCTTAATGAGGTAGTTGAGGAGATTTCTTCTCTTACCTACCATCTTAAGAAGACCTCTTCTTGAGTGATGATCCTTCTTGTGAGTCTTAAGATGCTCTGTAAGGTCATTGATTCTCTTCGTAAGAATAGCAATCTGTACCTCGGGAGAACCTGTGTCACCCTCGTGTGTTGCATACTCCTGCATGATAGCAGTCTTTTCCGCTTTTGTCATTTTTAAATCCACCTATCTGAAAATATTATTTGCCGATTTTTTTCAAGCGTTCACAGTATGCGCATTCGCGCACAAACGGGGTCAGGTGATTGCCTGTAACAAGGCTTGGTCCACCGCCCGTGAACCCGGCATTGCTTGTCGCTTTTCGCCTTTACGGCATACAAAAAGCCGCAGCACACAACTGCATTGATATTATATCACAGTTTAATTCGTTTGTAAAGCAATTTTTCAACTATTTTTTCGCAAATCATGTCTGATTTTCACTTTGATTTTGTTTAAATCGTCCACAGAATATTTTTACACTTCACCAAATTGCGCTTGACAAATGTAATTTAATTTGTTATTATAGTAAAAAGCCTATGATTTTGAAGGAGGCGCATTTTATGCCGCGCAAAAAAAAGACTTTGCTTGAGAATACACCCAATCAATTCGTAAACTTATCCACAAACGAAACCGTAAATGAAAAAACTATCCCAACCGTATGCAAAAGCATTCGTAAATACAGAGAACGTCTTGGAATCGAGCAAAAGGAGCTTGGAAATCGTATCGGCGTTGTGGGCAATGCTGTGTGCAATTGGGAAAACGGCAGATCACGCCCGGATATGAGCCTTGTTCCAAAAATATGCGACGTTTTGGGAATAACGCTTTACGACCTTTTTGACATATCCGACCCCACTCACAGACAGACGATGCGTGAAAAAATGCTGCTTGAAGGATACCGAAATCTCAACGAAGGACACAAATATACCGTTGACAATCTGATACGTTCACTTAGTCATATTGAATCTGTAGAAACTATGCCCTCAGTAAAAGAGCTTATTCTATTTGAACATTCTCTCGCGGCAGGTTTCAGTGCAGCAACCGATTTTGACGACAACGGAGAACCGATTTATCTGTATTTATCACACAATATCGAACTTGCCGACTGCGTTTTTTCTGTCAACGGAGACAGCATGGAACCCGAATTTCACAACAATGACCTTGTTCTTGTTCAGCGTTACCCGCGCTGCGAACAGATACACCCCGGAGAAATCGGTGCATTCATAATCGGAAACGAAACATACATCAAGCAATACCAGGAGGACGGACTGCACTCCCTTAATTCAGATTACAAAACAATGCATTTTGACAGCGGCGAAAATGTTTACTTTATAGGCAAAGTGTTAGGTGTTGTGAATCAGGAACATGACTTTGCGTCGGAGGCAGATATTGCCAATTACAAGTCTATTCAAAGTGACAACAAGTAGAACTTTTGCAAAAATCTGAATTTTCTGTCAGGAAGAAGGATAATATCAGTGAAAAAGATCATGTTTGTATGTTTGGGAAACATATGCCGTTCCCCTATGGCCGAATATATATTTAAGGATATGGTCAGGAAACTTGGCGTTGAAGATGAATTTTCCATTTCGTCAACCGCAACCAGTACGGAAGAAGTCGGACACGACATGTATACGCCTGCAAAAAGATGTCTCACCCAACACGGAATCAGATTCGGCAAACATACCGCACGTCAATTCACTTTGCAAGATTACAATGAGTCCGATTATATATTCATAATGGAAATGCACAACTATGTTGGTCTATGCCGTATTATACAAGATGATTACGACGGAAAGATATATCTTTTGAGAGAATACGACAAAAAGTGCAGAAAAAGCAAAGATATTGCTGACCCATGGTACACCGGCGACTTTGAAACGGCATACAGCGAAATAAGAAGCGGATGTATTGGGGTACTTAAACATTTTGGGTACAATACATCAAAACTATAATTAATACACAAAAACTCCGGGAACGCAGTTATCACTGTGTTCTCGGAGTGAAGTACTCACCGCCTATAGAGGCGGGAGCTTCCTTTAATCCGCCCAACCTTACAAAGGATTTCATTTTACAGGTATCAGTTTCCGAGGCTATGGGTTTTTTATGAGGCAAACCCTTCCCGTACTCCCTACGGTACTGTTGTCTTACGAACAACTTTTGGA
>CADCOF010000217.1 GCA_902802975.1 uncultured Ruminococcus sp.
GAGCATCACAAAGTTTTTCGCCAAGCCTTTTTTCAAAAAGGCTTGCCGCCGGAGGCATACCGAAAGCTTAAGTTGATGACATTGGGCACGACGGGGGTGCGGTCTGCCAGTGGCAGACGTTGCCAAAGGCAACAGCACCAACCGAACCGGTTGGCAACCGTCCCCGACGGCAGGTGAGACCCACGTGCATAAAAGCCACTACACCGAAAAAGTAAAAACGCGAACCGGGAGCGGCAGCACGCCGCCCGCTTATTTGATTTTGCTTACAGCGTCGTCGATTTCCGGGCAAACAAAAAGTTCTGTTTTGCCCTCGTCGGCAAGCTTTGCGAATTCGCTGTCAATAGGCAGCTTTGCAAGTACCTTTATTCCAAGACGATTGGCGACATCTTCAAGATGACTTTCACCGAATATCGGGTATTCTCTGCCGCACTCCGGACAGCGGAATACACTCATGTTTTCAATTACACCGATTATCGGAATGTTCATCAGCTCCGCCATGTTGATTGCTTTTTCTACAATCATTGAAACAAGCTGCTGCGGACTTGTCACTACAACAATACCGTCGATCGGCAGTGACTGGAATACCGTCAGCGCAACATCGCCTGTTCCCGGGGGCATGTCTATAAACATGTAGTCAACATCGCCCCATACAACGTCAGACCAGAATTGATTTACGGTACCCGAAATAACGGGACCTCTCCAAACAACAGGGTCGGTGTCATTTTCAAGAAGAAGATTGACCGACATAACCTTGATTCCCATTTCGGTAAGAGCCGGAAGTATGCCGTCTTCATCGCCCAGTGCCTTTTCAGTGAGACCAAACATTTTCGGAATAGAAGGTCCCGTGATATCAGCGTCGAGTATAGCTGTCGAAAACCCCTCGCGGTTCATGGATGCTGCAAGCATGGCCGTTACGGTGGATTTACCAACACCGCCCTTTCCGCTTACAACTGCTATAACTTTGCGTACTTTGCTTTGCTTATTAAGCTGCGTTTTCATGCTTTCGTTTGAAGAACCGGTTTTGCAATCGGACGCGCAGCTGCTGCAATCATGTGTGCAACCCATTTTTTATTCCTCCACAAATTATTTTTTTGATTTTTTAGCTTTTTTTGATTTTGCCGGTTTAGCCTTTTTGGGCGTTTCAGCTTTGGTCTCGGGAACATTCCCGTTTTCGAAATGCTCGGGATAATAAACATCTTCTGCAGCAACCATCTCGAAGCCGCTCAAGAATGTATACGGAACTCCATAACCCAAAGACATACATGCGATATACATGACAACGCTGTTGTCATATATCTGCTCATGCAGCGGCAGACCTACAGCGAAATATGCGCTGAGAATGTACAGCGAGGGCAGAACAACAAGAACAAGCACGGACGGGCTGAATCGAACGACTTGTTTTCCATTGCCCACTCTTGTGGCGAAAAATACAAGAGTTCCGAAAACAATAACGAGTATAAACAAAACAGCAGTGTATGCCTTATCGTTAGCAATGCTCTCGGACAGCTGTGTAATATAATAGCTGCAGATTCCATAAGCGAAGATCAAAAATGACGAAAAAAACATATTGAGAGCCTCGCCTGCTCTTTTATTCATAAAGAACACATCCTTTCATAATCATTCATATAGTTTATACAGAACTTTCACTGTATCCCTATCATTCTATTGTACCATAAAAATTTATTTTTTCAATATGTTTTCGTTGCATTTTTTGAAATGTTTGCTTTTAGTTATTTTGTGGAGCTGCTCGCCCCACACCCTCGGCAGCTTTTTTGAAAAAAAGCTGCGCAAAAAACTTTCTATTAATAGTTTTTTAACTCATTCAAAAGCTGTGAACCGAAAGAATAGTGTCTTTACAAGCGGGCGACTTTGTGATAAAATAGTAGGTACGTAAGTGTGCCCGAATTGGAGGTGGCTGAAATGGACGTCAGAGTGGGAGATGTGCTGACAATGAGAAAGCCGCATCCCTGCGGGGAACGAAAATTCAAGGTGATCAGAGTCGGCATGGATTTTAAGCTTGTGTGCTGCGGCTGCGGTCATGAGATTATGTCGCCTCGTTCACGAATCGAAAAAAATATCAAAAATATCACACGCTCCGAGGAGAACGATTAATTTATGTTTGATAAGCTTGATGTATTTGAAAAACGCTTTGAAGAGCTGAACCAAAAGCTTTTTGACCCGCAGATTGCAGCAAACGCCGAGGAATACGCCGCGATTATGAAGGAGATCGCCGAAATACAGCCGATCGCCGAAAAATACCGTGAATACAAAACCGCTCTCAGCGATGAGCAGGACGCAAAAGCTATGCTCGCGGAAGGCAGCGATGATGAAATGAAAGCTTTTCTGAATGAGGAGCTGCGCCGCTGCAGTGAGGACATTAAACGGTGCGAAGACGAGCTTAAAATCTTACTGCTGCCGAAAGACCCCAACGATGAGCGAAATGTTATCGTCGAAATACGCGCGGGCGCAGGCGGCGAAGAAGCTGCTCTTTTTGTGGCGTCATTGTTCAGAATGTATTCCATGTACGCAGAAAGACGCTCTTTTAAGATCGATTTGATCGGCGCAAACGAAACCGAGCTTGGCGGTTACAGGGAAATTTCATTTATGATAAACGGCAGCGGCGCGTATTCACGCCTGAAATTTGAAAGCGGCGTTCACCGTGTTCAGCGCGTACCGGACACCGAAAGCCAGGGGCGTATCCACACTTCTACCGTCACTGTGGCAGTACTTCCCGAGGCGCAGGAGGTGGAGCTTGATATCGACCCCAAAGACCTGAAAATCGATACGTTCCGTTCAAGCGGCGCAGGCGGTCAGCATATCAACAAAACTTCTTCCGCAATTCGCATAACTCACCTTCCTACAGGAATGGTTGTTGAATGCCAGGATGAACGCAGTCAGTTCAAAAACCGCGACAAGGCACTTAAAGTTCTGAAATCGCGCCTTCTCAATGAAAAACGTCAGGCGCAGTCCGACGCTATTGCCGCCGAAAGAAAATCTCAGGTAGGCACAGGAGAAAGAAACGAACGTATCAGAACATACAATTTCCCGCAGTCCAGAGTTACCGATCATCGTATCGGTCTTACGCTTTACAAGCTTGACGCAGTTATTAACGGCGACCTCGATGAGATTATTGATGCGCTGATAACGGCTGATCGTTCGGCTAAACTCAGCGGCAGCGAAATGCTGTAGGCTAAATATTATATTATTATGAATACACAATTATTATTACCTACAAAGAAAAATATTTCTCTTGTCGGACAAGCACTTCTTACCGGAAATCTTGTCGGAATTCCCACAGAGACAGTTTACGGGCTTGCCGCGAACGCGCTTGACGGGAACGCCGTG
The DNA here is from genome assembly GCA_902802975.1 of uncultured Ruminococcus sp. Classification (GTDB taxonomy): domain Bacteria; phylum Bacillota; class Clostridia; order Oscillospirales; family Acutalibacteraceae; genus RUG592. Next base: position 3,346 of record CADCOF010000217.1, read on the forward strand.
AACAGAATTTTCGCCGCAAAAGGACGCCCCGCGGATAATCCGTTGATTGTTCATATTTCGGATATCGATCAGATAGAAAAGTTTTCGCTTGTGAGCGAAATACCCGAAAGCGCGAAAAAATTAATGGCTGCCTTTTGGCCGGGACCTCTCACAATCATAATGAAAAAAGGATGTGTGCCGAATGAGGTAACGGCGGGTCTCGACACGGTTGCCGTCAGGTTTCCGTCTCACGTTGTCACTCAGCGGATAATCACCGCCGCGGGCTGTCCGCTTGCCGCACCCTCCGCAAATACGTCCGGAAAGCCCAGCCCCACGACCGCTGCGCACGTTTTTCACGATATGAACGGTAAAATACCGTATATCATTGACGGCGGCGCGTGCGAAGTTGGCGTTGAATCCACGGTTGTCACAACTGCGGGCGATGTGCCCGTGCTGCTGCGCCCGGGCGGCGTTACTCATGAGCAGCTCGAATCGGTTGTCGGTCATGTTGAAATTGCCCACGCCGTTTTGGAGCGCATGAACGATGGCGAGACTGCCGCAAGCCCCGGTATGAAATATAAACATTATGCGCCGAGTGCCGATGTTATATTGCTCAGTGGCAGCAGCGAGCAGTATATTTCATTCGTAAACGAGCATATATCCGACAATACGGCGGCTTTGTGTTATGACGAGGACGTTGATCTGATAGGCGGCAAAACGTATTCTCTGGGTCACAAAGACAATTACGAAGAACAATCGGCAAATCTTTTCTCGGTTTTGCGCCTGATAGATGAAGAAGGATACAATACCATATATGCGCGATGCCCCGAGCGAACGGGAACGGCAATGGCACTGTACAATCGGCTTATTCGTGCGGCAGGGTTTGAGGTGATGGAGCTTGCGTGATTTTATGATCGTTGGGCTGACGGGTTCGAGCGGCGCGGGGAAAAGCACCGTCAGCAAAGTTTTTTCAACGAGGGGTTTTTCTGTGATTAACGCCGATGAAGTCGCCCGCACTGTGCTTTCCGAAGATAAAGCGTGTGCATATGCGCTTTGCGCCGCGTTCGGGAACGATATTGTCACAAGTGATATGACCATTGACAGAAGAACGCTGGCGCAGAGGGCGTTTTCTTCAAAAAAAAATACACAGATGCTAAACGACATCACTCACCCGGCTATTTTTCTGCGTACGCTTAAAATGTGCCGCGGTCTGATCGACAGCGGAAACAAAAAGATTGTGTTTGACGCGCCTGTGCTTTTTGAAAGCCACTCCGAGATAATGTGTGACTGCGTTGTCTGCGTGACCGCCCCGAAACAAATAAGAATAGAGCGTCTCATGAAGCGCGACAATTTGCCGGAAAGCGAAATAATCAGGCGTTTATCTGCGCAGCATGACGATGACTATTATATCAGCCGCGCCGATTTCTCGATTGACGGAGGGCAAGCGATTGATGATGTTTTGAGCGAGACAAATAATATTATAGATAAACTGACATAATAACTATAAAGAAGAGCTTTTAAACAAAACGGCAGGTGAAACAATGGAGAAAAAAACAACCGGTGAAACAAAAAAGAATATATCGTTTTCAATAGCGGTGATCGGACTTGCAATAGTCGTGATCGCGCCGATAGTGCTTTTTGTGTTTTCTGCATTATTTCATGGAAAATCAACCGGAGAATTCACAAAAGCTGTTTACCCTGTAAAATACGAATATTATGTTGAAAAATATTCCAAAGAATTTGATGTTGACGTTTGCCTGATATACGGAATTATCAGAACCGAAAGCGGTTTTGATCCCGATGCGGTGTCGCAGGCGGGTGCGATAGGACTTATGCAGCTAATGCCCGATACGTTCACATGGCTGCAAAACTACCGCACAGAGTTTATGCCGGATAAAATAATTGATTCGAAAGAACTATATAAGCCCGGCGTTAATATTGAGTACGGCACGTATATGCTGAAATTTCTCCTCGATCATTACAACGGAAACCGCTCGCTTGCGATAATCGCATATAATGCGGGTTACGGAAATGTTGACGCATGGCTTGCCGACGGGATTATTCAGCGTGATGTCACCGCAGAGACTGTTCCGTTTAAGGAGACGTCGAACTACTTGACAAGAGTTACGGAAGCCACGGATATGTACAGAACTCTTTACTACAGCGACCTCGAGAGCCAATTCCCCGAGATTAATACCGACACGTTCAGCAGCGATGAAGACAGCAGCGATAGCGATACGAGCGATACCGATACAGATACGGAAGAATGGTTGTATGAAGACGATAACGAATACTATGACGATACATACGAAGAAGACTCAGAAAGTGATAGTGACAGTGAATCGGATGACGAGGAGTATTATGAAGAGGATTGGTAGTTAGTGGTTAGTGGTTAGTAGTTAGTGGTTAGTAGTTAGTGGTTGAAAGTTGGTTTTGAGCTATATATTCAACTTTCCGCTTTATAACCGCAGAGGGGAATGTCCCCCGGGTCTCACCTGACGGTTCGGTCGGTTGGGAGCCGTCCCCGACGGTGCTTCGTTTTCAACGAGATCTCCACCGGAGCCCCGCACCCTCAAAGACAATGTCATCAACTTAAGCTTTCGGTATGCCTCCGGCGGCAAGCCTTTTTGAAAAAAGGCTTGGCGAAAAACTTTGTGATGCTC
>CADCOF010000218.1 GCA_902802975.1 uncultured Ruminococcus sp.
GAGCATCACAAAGTTTTTCGCCAAGCCTTTTTTCAAAAAGGCTTGCCGCCGGAGGCATACCGAAAGCTTAAGTTGATGACATTGTCTATGAGGGAGGTGTCACGACGCAGTCGTGACGGAGGGAGTAAAACAAGAAATTTTTGTGCATTTTTATTTTTTTGCTCATTTATAGCTTAAAATTTAGAAACGCATGTTGATCTGCAAATGATCAAATTTCCTCTCGTTCCCGCTTGTTAATTTCTCACAGATATGTTATAATACATTCGATAATCATTCCAAATCAAGGAGAAGAGAGAAAATGAAATTAGGTATAGTCGGTCTGCCGAACGTTGGCAAGAGTACGCTTTTCAATGCCATCACAAACGCAGGCGCACAGAGCGCGAATTATCCTTTCTGCACTATCGAGCCGAATGTCGGCGTTGTTGCCGTACCGGATAAACGACTTGATAAGCTTGCCGAAATGTACAACCCGGAAAAATATACGCCTGCCTCGATTGAATTTGTCGATATTGCCGGTCTTGTTAAAGGCGCGTCAAAGGGCGAAGGACTTGGCAATAAGTTTTTGTCGAATATCAGAGAATGCGACGCCGTTGTTCATGTTGTTCGCTGCTTTGAAAATGATGATATTATCCATGTTGAGGGCAGCATTGACCCGCAGCGCGATATTGAAACTATCGACCTTGAACTGATACTTTCTGATATTGAGATTATCGACCGCAGAATTGACAAAACTTCAAAAATGCTCAAAGCCGACAAAAAGTATCAGGCTGATCTCGATTTCTTCAAGCGCGTAAAAGCTGCATTGGAGGACGGCAGGCCGGCAAGAAGCGTTGAGTGCAGTGAGGACGAGGCTGCGCTGCTTTCTGAAGTTGCACTTCTCACAAACAAACCGATCATTTATGCAGCCAATCTCAGTGAGGACGATTTTACCGGCGGCATTGAGAACAACGAGGGCTATCTTGCAGTGAAAAAAATTGCCGAAAATGAGAACGCGGGCGTTCTGCCAATATGCGCCCAGCTTGAAGCCGATATTGTCGAGATGGACAAAGACGAGAAAGAGCTTTTCCTTGCCGATATGGGTCTTGAGGAGTCCGGTCTTGACAGGCTTATCAGAGAGTGCTACTCACTCCTCGGGCTGATATCGTATCTCACCGCGGGAAAGCCGGAAGTGCGCGCATGGACAATCAAAAAAGGCACAAAGGCACCTCAGGCAGCGGGAAAAATTCACTCCGATTTCGAACGCGGTTTTATTCGTGCGGAAGTTATCGCCTTTGATGATCTCATGGCGTGCGGTTCTATGGCTGCGGCGAAAGAAAAAGGTCTTGTGCGCTCCGAGGGTAAAGAATATGTCATGAAGGACGGCGACATTGTGCTGTTCCGCTTTAACGTATAATGGCTAAGACAATGCGGCTGGACAAGTTCCTTTCATCGCAGAACATATGCTCAAGGCGCGACGCAAACACGCTTACAAAAAAAGGGCGTATAAAGATAAACGGCGTACTCGCTGCAAAAGCCGACGTTAAAATTGACCCCGAATGCGATACAATAGAGGTTGACGGCGTTATAATCGAGTATTCAAAATATTTATATATTATGATGAATAAGCCGCAGGGCGTTTTGAGTGCGTCAAACGATAAGAACGCGCAGACGGTTATTGACCTTCTGCCGGACGATCTGAGACGGCGGGGGCTTTTTCCGGCAGGGCGGCTTGACAAGGATACCACCGGGCTGATGATAATTACCGATGACGGCGATTTTGCGCATAGAATGCTTTCACCCAAAAGCGGAATATATAAAACGTACAACGCCATTCTCGATAAACCGCTGTCTGATGATGGACAAAAGTCGCTTGAATCGGGTGTTATCCTGAATGACGGCACCGCCTACAAGCCGGCAGTTATCGCTTTTAATAAAGAAAACGACCGCAGTGACGTGCTGATACGCATTACCGAGGGGAAATTCCATGAGGTGAAACGAATGTTTCAGAGTGTGGGCTGCGAGGTGACTGCGCTCAAGCGGCTTTCAATAGGCGGGCTTTCACTCGATGAAAAGCTTCAGGCGGGAGAATGCCGACTGCTTACGGACGCCGAAAAAAAATCCGTATTTTCGCATACGTAAAAATGAACAAACTTGTAGGCGTTTTTAACGAAATTAAATCGATAAATTCTACATAATGACTAAATCGACAAAATATAGTTAGCACTATACACAAATGATTATGCCGATTATTGGAGAATATCAATAAAAATCAAATGAGGTCCCGGCTTGATAGGGCAGATGGTGAGCGGTAATATTATCACTGAGCGTTTGCTGCCAAGCTAAATCTCAAATACGTATTTATTA
>CADCOF010000219.1 GCA_902802975.1 uncultured Ruminococcus sp.
GAGCATCACAAAGTTTTTCGCCAAGCCTTTTTTCAAAAAGGCTTGCCGCCGGAGGCATACCGAAAGCTTAAGTTGATGACATTGCCCTGAGGGAGTAACGACATAATTTTTGTGCATTTTTACTTTTTTGCTCATTTACAGTTTACATTTATGTGATTGGTATGTTATAATAAAAATGCAGGAAAACTGTTTGTTTTTTTATTGAATATTTGGAGGCGATTGCCGTGCTAAAAATAGAACATCTGACAAAACGATACGGTGACAAAGTTGCTGTCAGCGACCTTAACTTGGAGATAAAAAGCGGCGAAATATATGGTTTTATCGGTCATAACGGCGCAGGTAAAACTACAACCATAAAATGCAGCTGCGGGCTGCTTGAATTCGATGAGGGCGAAATTTATGTCGATGGTCTTTCTATCAAAACAGACCCGCTGGAGTGCAAAAAACGTCTTTCGTATTTGCCCGACAATCCCGATTTGTATGACTTTATGCCCGGCATAAAATATCTGAATTTTATTGCAAATATCTACGAAATGGAAACAGATACGCGCGATGCGAAAATACATAAGCTTTCAGATATGTTCGGCATTACGGACGACCTTGCTCAGCCGATAAACAGCTATTCTCACGGAATGAAACAGAAGCTTGCGCTTATCTCCGCTTTTATGCACGACCCGAAACTGGTTCTGCTCGATGAGCCGTTTGTCGGTCTTGACCCGGTTGCCGCCCACAGAATGAAAGAAGAAATGAAGGACGCATGCCGCAATGGCGCGGCGGTGTTTTTTTCGACTCACGTTCTCGAGGTTGCCGAAAAGCTTTGTGATAAGATCGCAATTATCAGCGGCGGCAAGCTAATTGCTAGCGGAACTACCAATGAAGTGCGCGGCAATGAGTCTTTGGAGGACGTGTTCCTTGAACTGGAGGAGAAAAATGTTTAGTACTGTTTTTCAGCTGGTCAAGATCAAGATCAGCGGCGATATCTCCTCAATGATCTCTTTCATGCGCGGACGAAATTCCAAAGATCAAAGTATTACAGTTGGCACTGCGATAATTCTAGGCATAATTATTATTGCGTTTGCGTTCATGATGATATTTTCTTTCGGTATGGCGTCAGTGATTGGCTATCAAATGTATGCAAAAGGCTGCAGCTGGTTGTTTTATCCGATGGCGTTTCTTGTTTCGGGCACATTTGCGTTGATGGGCACAGTTTTTGCCGCACAGTCTTATCTGTACGACGCAAAAGACAATGATTTGCTCCTAAGCATGCCGATAAAGCCGTCAAGCGTGCTGCTAAGCCGAATGATGGCATTGTATTTGCTGAATTTTTTGTACACAAATCTGCTGTTTATCCCATGCGGAGTGGCGCATTTTATACTCTCAAGAACGGTGGCTTTCTCAATATTAATGAAACCGTCCTCTATTGCGTGCTTTTGGATTTCAATGTTTTTGATACCGCTTCTTGTGACTGCGTTGAGCAGCGTGTTTGGTTATCTTGTCGGGAGACTTTCTGCAAGAATAACAAATAAAAATGTGTTTACAGTCATGTTGGGCTTTTTTGTGATAGGATTCATGGGGCTTCTGACTCTTCGTTTCAGCGATATTCTTAACACGCTGATGAACCGTATCAATGTAGTAGCCTATTGGATAAAGCCGCATATGCCGCTGCTTTATTGGTATGGTATAGCGTCAATGCCGGTGCCTGAAGAATTGTTCCTGGACGCGGTTCCGCTGTTCGCACTGATAATTGTGTTTACTGCGATTGTATATGTTGTTCTGTCTTTCAGATTTTCCAAGATCATAACAAAAAAAGTGTCTCCAAAAAAGAAAAAATATGTTCGTGGTCAATTGAAATCAACAAATATTCAAAGTGCACTTATATTCAAAGAGGTTGGATATTTCTTATCTATACCATCGTATGTAATGAATGCCGGAATGAGTACAATAATGGCGGTTCTGCTTGGCGTGGGAATAATAATGCGCGGGAACGTCATCAACGAATGGCTGCCGAAAATGTTCCCGGACGCGTCAACAAACTTGCTTGCGTTGGCTATAGGGTCATCGCTTTCTCTGTCCTGCACGATGAACGACGTTACCGCGCCCACAATATCGCTGGAAGGGCGGACGATATGGATATTGAAATCCACGCCGATAAAGCCAATGAGGGTGTTTTTTGCGAAAGCACTTCTGGCACCGATTGTATCGCTGCCGGGCGTATGTTTCACGGCGGTGGCAAGTGCGCTTGTGCTGAATCTGAACACGCTGGATATATTATTTGTATTTGCGTCGCCGCTGTTGGCATGCGTATTTTCGGGATTTTTGGGAGTCTGCGTAAACCTGAAAATGCCGAGGTTCGACTGGACGAATGAGATCACCGTGATCAAGCAAAGCCTGAGTGTAATATTCACATTATTGCTGTCGATGTTTTTCACAGCGGTACCGTTTGTAGTTGCTATTGTGCCGTCGGCGTATTTGGAAGATTTCTCGTCGCTTAGCGCATACGGAATATGTACGATATATTTCATTTTACTGATTGTGCTTGAGATATTTTTCCTTTCAACAGACGGAAAGAAAATTTGGAACGAACTATAGGCGGGCATGCGCCCGCGGGCAAGTTCCGTCTGAGTTTATCGTAAACGAAGGATAACTCCGCGCAAATAGTTCTTTTGGTGCGGTGGGGCTTAGGTCGGCGGGCATGCGCCCGCGGGCA
>CADCOF010000220.1 GCA_902802975.1 uncultured Ruminococcus sp.
CGAATTGAATTCCGCATTCCGAATTAGCAAAACAACTCCACACTAAAAAAGCGTTTAGGAAAAGATTTATGTCGTTTACTATAGCTTAGCTACCAACTACATAAACTACCAAAAAAATAAATAAAAATCACTTTCAGGTATGGAATTTTTGGTAGAAATATATTATAATACTATTATCATAACTACATTTGCATCTAAGAGGTGTTCTGATTGGTTGAATCAATTCATGGAATGGGATTAATGGGTATCGAAGCGTATAAGGTAGATGTGGAAGCTGCAATTTCGCAGGGAATTCCTGCTTTTGATGTTGTGGGGCTGCCTGACGCTGCGGTCAAAGAGTCAAGAGAAAGAGTCAAGTCCGCAATGAGAAACTGCGGCTTTGAGTTCCCTTTGGGGCATATTACGGTCAATTTAGCTCCTGCCGATATAAAAAAAGTGGGACCCCTGTACGATCTGCCAATACTTATCGCACTGCTGAAAATGTCGGGGCAGCTTTCAGTTCAAACGGACGACTCTGTTTTTATAGGGGAATTATCATTGGGCGGCGAAGTTCACAGCGTTAACGGTATTTTGCCGATGACGATAGAGACGTTTAAGATCGGTTTTAAAAATATTTATGTTCCATATGCAAATTGTGCCGAAGCTGCTGTCGTTAAGGGAATAAATGTATTTCCCATAAAAAATATTGTGGAATTATTTGATCATCTTATAGGAAGACGCCCTCTTAAAAGAGCCGACCCCGAAAAGCTTACTGTAACGCAGGATGATTTTGATTTGGATTATTCGCAGGTAAAGGGGCAGTTTGAGGCAAAAAGAGCTATGGAAATAGCTGCTGCAGGCGGACATAACGTTCTGCTTGTGGGTCCTCCGGGTTCAGGAAAAAGTATGCTCGCCAAGCGCATGCCCACGATTCTTCCCGATATGACATTTGACGAAATGATAGAAACAACAAAAATACATTCAATAGCGGGGTGTATTCCGTCGGGTGTGTCTTTGATAAGTCAGCGGCCGTTCCGCTCGCCGCACCACACTATTTCTCCTATGGGGCTTGTAGGCGGCGGCACCATACCGCGTCCCGGCGAAATATCGCTTGCCCATAACGGAGTGCTTTTTCTTGACGAGTTGCCGGAATTTTCGCGGCAGTCTATGGAGGTGCTGCGCCAGCCGCTTGAAGATTGTTCGGTGACGATAGCGAGAGTTAGCGGAACGCTGACGTATCCGTGCCGAATTTCGCTTGTGTGTGCCATGAACCCTTGTCCATGTGGGTATTACGGAACCGGTGTGAAGAAATGCACCTGCTCGCAGCAATCCGTTATGAAATATCTTTCGAAGGTGTCGGGACCTCTTCTCGACAGAATTGATATTCACGTTGAGGTTCCTCCCGTGAAATATGAGGAGCTTTCGGATTATGTGCCCTCGGAGCCTTCTGTTGATATTAAGAAGAGGGTAGACGCGGCGCGCGTCATTCAAAATGAGAGATTCAGAAATTGTGAGATAGCGTGCAATGCGCATATTCCGTCCGGAAAGCTGCATGAGTTTTGTAGGCTTAGCGACGCGGCGGATAAGGTGCTGCACCGTGCGTTTGACAAGCTGGGGCTGTCATCAAGAGCCTACAGCAAAATTCTGAAAATGTCGCGGACAATAGCCGATCTTGATGACAGCGAGGAGATAAAACCCGCACATGTTTCCGAGGCGGTGCAGTACAGAAGTCTTGACAGAAAATATTGGAATAGGTAAAATTGCATTATGACTAAAAGTGAATTTGCCTTTTTTGGCAATTTGTATAATTAACCACTTGACAAAAATGAACCAAAATGTGATAATATAACTTAGGCTATGTCAAGATATGCGTAGTTTGCTTTAAGTTTAAATATAGAAACCCCTTTGTACCCGAAGAACAATTAAGAGAAAAGGTGGATTATTTTTGATGAATGATAATATGAATAACAAAGACGGAGTTACTCAGGATTTTAATATAGACCTAGTACTCTTATTCGGAATACTGCGAAAGAATATTGTTTTGCTGATCGTGGTAGGTTTGATCGGCGGGGGTTTGGCATATTCCGTAACACGTTATCTCATTCCCGAAAAATACAAGGCTACCGCCACAGTTATTATAAACAATAAAGCAACAGATTCACAGTATATTTATCCAAGTGAGATTAAGAGTTCTCAGGATCTTGCGGAACTGTATTCGATCATCATCAAGGCCGACAGTGTGTTGGAACAGGTGCGCGATTCGATGGGGATAGATATCAGCAATGAGGATCTGAAGAGGTCGATCGACGTAAACATGGTGGGGGAGACGCAGGTCGTTCAGATATCGTGCGTCAGCACAAACCCCGATTACGCGCTTGATCTTGTAACTCAGTTTGTATACTATTCGAAGCCCATGATAAGGGAGAAGGTTGAAGCGGGTTCCGTAAAAGACCTTAATGAGCCGGCACTTTCAAATAATGGCAGACCGATTTCTCCGAACCGAAGGAAAAATACGATTATCGGCATAGTTGCCGGCGTTTTATTTTCGGGAATGATCGTTGTCATGAAGGAATTGTTAAATACTACATTCAAAACAGAGGCAGATATTACAAACACATTGGGCATTCCGGTACTTGGAGTTATTCCTTACGTTGAGAGAAAGGAGTTTGGAGTAAAATGAGTTCCAATAAAACCAAACGACAGCATTCCAAGCACCATTCTTCCAAGAAGAAGAGATCCGGTTCATCAACTATAAAAGAAATATACAGTATAGTCAACCCCAACGCGCCCACGTATTATGTTGAGTCGTTCAAGATGGTTGCGTCAAACATAGAATTTATTGCGGTTGCGCAGGAATGCAAGAGTATTCTTGTGTCGTCAACGGTACAGGACGAGGGAAAAACAAATTTGTCTGTCAATTTGTCGATGGCACTTGCGGGCTATGGAAAGAGAGTCTGCCTGGTTGACTGCGATTTAAGGCTTCCGTCTGTTCACAGGCTGCAGAGAAGTCCGTTTGGGCTGACTCACGTTCTGAAAGGTGAAGTGAGTCTTGACGAGGCGATTATAAAGCACAAAGATTCCGATCTGAACATTCTGCTTGGCGGCGTTATCCCGCCCAACCCGACTGAGCTTCTCGCAAGCGTAAAGATGCAGAAGGTTGTCGAGGCACTTGCGGCGCGGTATGATTATGTTATATACGACACCCCGCCGTGTTTGGGTATCAGCGATGTATCTGTTCTTGGAAGATACATGGACGGTGCGATACTTGTTATCAGGCATGATTCTACCGACAAGCGCATGGTAGAGAGGGCGAAGGCGAACATCGAAAACGCCGGTTTGAAAGTCATTGGTGCAATTCTCATGGAATACAAAGCCGATTCCGACGTCTCCAACTCCTACTACTACAAGTACGGCGGCTACTACTACGGCGGCTACGGTGACGACGACTAGCGGTGTGCCGCCGCTCCCAATACGCGGTTTGGTTTATCGTTATAGTAGCTTTAATGCGCACGTGCCCCACCTGCCGTCGGGGCAATGTCATCAACTTAAGCTTTCGGTATGCCTCCGGCGGCAAGCCTTTTTGAAAAAAGGCTTGGCGAAAAACTTTGTGATGCTC
>CADCOF010000221.1 GCA_902802975.1 uncultured Ruminococcus sp.
AGTCAATGATAATTCAGCCTACGGCTGAAGGACAATTCATCCCGCCGCCTATAGAGGCGGGGGACTTCTTGTCCGTTAGGTTAAACTTTTTTCTTTCCTCAGAACTGCCCGTTTTAAAGCCTTGCGGGAATCTGTATCTCAAAAGATATGAGCATACTGTTTTGGTTGTAATATGAGTGCAGCTATAAAATATTCCCACTTCATTGTACCTGCTCAGAAATTTCATCCTTAAAACATCTTTATCTGCGCCGTACTTCTCTGCGAATTCGTCAATAAATTCTTCCGCTTGTTCTTTTTCAAGCAGATCTGGCAGTTGAGTAAAGAAATCAAATGTTATTCCCGCAGATATATTCCCGTTCATAACAACTACATCAAACTCTTTGTTATACTTCTCATTACCGCCCGTTTGAATTTCATACCAGAGCCACGAAGCATACTGTCTTCCGACAAGCCCCTCTACAATCTCTTGGGTAATGACATTCTTTCCTCCGCTCAGTATAAAAATCATGTCCCATATATTACAGCCATGATTTATAGAATAATCATATATTCTGCTGCGTATATTTCTGAGTGACTTACTCTCCATCTGTCGTACACGCTCATGAGTAATATCGTAATCTCCGGCTATCTCTTCCAGTGTACGCTTTGCTATACGTCCGTTCAATACGTTTACAAGCCGGTCGCCACCCTTTGAATTAAAAAAGGCGAAAACCTCAAAGCTTCACATTCTTAAGCGGGTCTGTATCGGGGAAATGCTCGTTCTTGTAGTCCATGATGTACGCCTGAATCTGCATATCGCCGCTGCTCTGGGTGTGCGCTATCGAGTGGTCGATGAACTAAATTTTCTTTATAATTTCATTACTTTTGATTGTGTAAGTGAATCGGCGTGTGCTTAAGGTTCTTCTTATTTTGATGAAGCCTTTTTCTTTGACTTCGGTTTTTCGGTTTCAGCACAAAACAACTCGACAAGTGCAGCTATTTCGGGTACAGCTGAAGCAGCAATCAGCTTTTTTACAGCTTTAGCTTTGCTGTCGTCAATTATGCCCAAATCAAAAAGTGCTTTGACCGCAAATGGGCAGTTTATTTCCTCCGCAAATTTGATCATCTTTTTGACATTCTTCTTGAGCAATTCAATATAGAACTGCTTGTTTTCTTCTGTCAGATCAACGGGATTCAGCAAACGATCAAGCCCACCGAAAAGACGTGCAGGCAAACGGTACTTGTATTTCGGACCATTGTTTATAAGCTCCAGATCATAATCATTCCATAATTTTTGTTTGATATAGTCTTCATAATTGCTTTTATCGCTACCATTGCAAGAAAGAGCATAAAAACGATATTCCGCTCCGTTTTTTTCGATAACAAGAGGATTACCGAGAGATATCGTTTCCTCGATCAACGCTTGCGATGTTGTATTTCCTCGTCAGCTCCGTGTAGGTCAAGAACTTGTCGTTGTTGTCACTGACAGGTGCTATTTTTCTGTTTGACATTGGTATATCCTCCTCATCTGTAATACTTTCTCAAATCGAGCCCACACTCCTGTGCGATCTCAATAAGCTCGTCCTCGTCGGCGTTTTCCACTCGCACGACGTCCGCCATTGCAAGCGGCGCGGACAAGCGCCCGAGGCAGTAACGCTGATGCATGTCTCAAAACAAAAGTTCTTTGCTGCGCCGATGACTTCTCTAAGTTTTACAACGACTACAGAGAATACCGCCGTGCCGAAGTAGTCGAGCAGATCGCTGCGGAGGCTGTCGATGTCTATTTCTGTGGTGTCATCGTTGTAAAACATCTTTGTTACCTCGTTTAGTCAATATCTAATACAGGACAAATACTCTACAAAACAATCATAGCATATTATTATACATAATTGCAATGTTATTTTTATATTTAATTGAATTTTTATTCATTATGTACTTGCTTTGTATGGTACCGAGCGAATGCACTGCTGTCACTTATCTCTCCGCACGCAGCTGTTCAAACACTCTCGCCGTTGTTATAGCATCTGCATACGCCCTATGTGCAGACGGATTTTCTATACTGTAGTATTCGCACAGATCGGCAAGAGACGATCTGCGCTTCCCGTCGGGCGGTATACCGAGAGCCGCTGCGTAATTCATAACGTCGAACACGGGACTCTTGATTATAACCCCTGCGTATCTTGCCGCACGAATAATAAATTTCATATCAAAATTTGCGCAGTTAAAACCGAGCAGAACATCATCACCGACAAAATTCAGAAAATCCGCCGTGACCTCCCACATCTGCCGCTTGTTGCGAACATCATCGTTCGTTATACCCGTTATCAGTTCCACATTCTCGGGTATTCTCTTTTTATACGGCTTTATAAGCTCGCTGAAAATAAACTTTTCCGACTCAACTATCCTGCCGTCTATAACCTTTATTGCGCCGATCTCTGTCAGGCTGTCCCTTGATGAATCTAATCCCGTTGTCTCAACGTCAAAAGAAACATAACTGTCAAAATCGGGCTTGGTAATAACAGCAACGGCGGGGTACTTGTTCGCCGGTATCGGCACAGGCACAGACGATTTTTTGAGCGGAGCAGCTATTTCGATGCCGATTTTCTCCATAAACTTCTTGTATATTTCCTGTGCATTCTTCGGGCTGGGCATATATTCCTTTTTCCCGTTTCTCCTGCTGTCACAATCTTTAATAAGCTTCATCAATTCTTCGTTCTCACCGTGATCCTGCACCGCTGCATTCAGCGCATTATCTGCCAGAGAATAACGGCGTGTTTTTATGTAGTAATCTCCAAGCGCAAGTGCCGTATTGAGCGGCAGCGCACGTATTGCGCATATCGACTCGGACACCGACTCAGCGTCATCGTAACGGTATTCGCCCACAAAGGCACTCAGCGCCAAACCTTTTAGCGTCAGCATTTCGGTTTCGGTCAAACCTGCGGCGTTTGCGACAGATTCGTACAAGATGAAAAATTTATCACGTAACGCCTTCGGAACGGCTTTTCCACACCGCGACATACGCATCATTTGAAAATACTCTCTGCGTGGCGAGGGCATATCTTCGGTCAGTTCATAAACGATATCGCACAGATCATACGTCGAATTAAGCCCCGCAGCGATATCGTTCCAAAGGGCGTTCTGACATTTATTCGGGTTGTAAGCAGAAAGCTCCAGACAGAGCTTTTCAATATCGGTCGTCTCCCGACAATCATCGCACAGCGATTTGTCGGAGTGCTTGCCGCAGATAAGGCATATTTTATTTGACATGGTATCCTCCTATGGGTTACCCTCTGCTCGTGTAGGCAGAGGGCGTGGTTTTGTTATTATTCAAAAATCATCATCGAGCAGCAGGTCGTCGAGGGCTGCGAAGCCGTCGTATTCGGGGTAGTGCTCGTTGCGGTAGTTGAGGAGAACGGCGATTGCGTTTACGCATTCGTTCTTTGCTGCGAGGTCAATGAAGCTGAGTATCTGCAGAAGTGTGAAGCTGTCGAGGAGAGTGCCGATCGTGGGGTCGTCTTTGAGGATACGCTGTCTGATCGTCCATTTCTATTGGATGAGCCACACCGATAGAACGGTTTTCGTTGATCGTGTACGGCTGACCGTTGCAGTCTACAGCACCGTCTTTTGTAAGCTGGAATGTATCCTTCCCTTGATTCCAGACAATAAGCTCCGCCACTTTGCGCAGTACGGTATTTGTCGGATAGACCGCAAGCCACTCGTTTGCAGGTCTTGTTTTGCCGCTCAAAAAGTAATCAAAGAGCAGCTCGTTACGAGCCTTGACGACTTTCTTGACATCCGCAGATCGAACCCTGAAAAGGATTACTCCAATCATTGTCTACGCTTTCGAGCGACTGAGGGAAAACAACTCTTTGAAGGGCTGAACAGTTGGAAAATGATTCTTTGTTAATTGTCGTCACGCCATCGGGGAGCACTACCTCCGAAGCTTTACCCTTGTATTTGAACAGTATTCCTTTTCCAATTATCATAAGATCATGTGGATTGTTAAGTTAGTAAGTGATTTACACCCTTCAAAAGCACTGCCGCCGATCTCCGTCACTCCCGGTTCTTCGGTGTACTTTGTCAGCACACCATTCTCAATTTTGAAATCCCATATAAAAAATTCTCCTTTTGTTTTGCTGCCAAAACGACTGCAATTATCCTGTATTCCATTATACTATAAATCTGCATATAATTGCAATAGCTCACAAAAATTTTGTTTGTCGTTTATTTATTTTGCACTTGCTTTGTGAGTTATCGAGCAAGTGCACTTGCAAAAAAATAATCATGCCAGCAAATATTCGCAGTCCAACGCTCACCCGGAGCAAACGCCCCGGGTGATACCATTGTGCGCCCGGCGGCGCACGTTTCTAACGGGTGAAAGTCCCGAATCCGCCCGATAGTGGGAAGGATATAGCCGAACATCAAGGGTGTCCATCGTGAGGTGGAATCTGAAGGAAGATGGAGGCAAAACTCCGGTCTGACGAACAGAAATCATATCAGGCTAAGCACAGGGGTAAGACTGCAATACAAGCCGAAGCCCAATAACTGTACGGAACTGTGTATAGTAAATATGGCAGATATATGGTTTTCATAAGTGATTTCAACTCCGACAGACAGCACTGTACAAAAATCACCATATCGGCAGCTTGTCAGAGTTGGAGCAAACAAAAAGAACTTTATTTCCTTATCGGTATAGAATTTGATTATTTGTGCAAGTATAGAAAATGGTGGATTGTCTACAACAATTTTGTTGTCATATTCAAAGTGTTC
>CADCOF010000222.1 GCA_902802975.1 uncultured Ruminococcus sp.
CCATTCTCCGCTCAACATGGCGCAAAGACAGAAGCAGGCCGCGCGCTGTATGAACTGCGGCGTGCCGTTCTGCCAGTCGGCAATGAAGCTCAACGGCATGGTGTCGGGCTGTCCGCTGCACAATCTTATTCCGGAGTGGAACGATGAACTGTACAATGGTCACTTCGAACACGCACTGAACAGATTGCTGAAAACGAACAATTTCCCCGAATTTACGGGCAGGGTATGTCCGGCACTTTGTGAAGCGGCGTGTACTTGCGGCCTGAACGACAAGCCCGTGACCGTTCACGACAACGAGCTTGCTATCATAGAGTATGGCTTTGCAAACGGCTGCATGGAGCCTAAACCGCCGGCTTTGCGCACAGGAAAGAGAGTCGCAGTCATTGGTTCGGGTCCTTCCGGTCTAGCCTGCGCGGATATGCTCAACAAGCGCGGTCATAACGTGACGGTTTTTGAGAGGGAAGATCGTCCGGGCGGTCTGCTGATGTACGGTATCCCGAATATGAAACTTGACAAAAGCGTAGTGCTGCGCCGTATACGTCTTATGGAAAATGAGGGCGTGGAGTTCAGAACAAATTCCGATATCGGCGGCAGTGTTTCCGCCGAGAGCATCATGAATGAGTACAACGCAGTTGTGCTTTGCTGTGGTGCGTCTCAGCCGCGTGATCTGAACATTGAGGGAAGAGAGCTGACTGGCGTTCATTTCGCTGTGGATTTTCTCAAATCAACAACAAAGGCACTGCTGAATGATGAATACGACAAAGGCAATTTCATCAGCGCAAAGGATAAAAATGTTCTCGTTGTTGGCGGCGGCGATACGGGCAACGACTGTGTGGGAACTTGTATGCGTCATGGGTGCAGAAGCGTAACGCAGCTAGAGATGATGCCGAAACTCCCCGATGAGCGCACTCCCGACAACGCCTGGCCGCAGTGGCCGAGAGTCTGCAAGACGGACTACGGTCAGCAGGAAGCGGCGGCCGTTTTCGGTCACGACCCGAGAGTGTATCAGACGACCATAAAGAGACTCATCGGCGATGATCAGGGAAATTTAAAGGCGGTGGAGCTTGTAAAGCTTGAACCGAAAAAGGACGAAGCGTCCGGCAGAACAATGATGGTGCCAATCGACGGCAGCGAGTACATTGTTGACGCGGATATGGTATTGATAGCGGCTGGATTTACAGGCGCGCAGAAGTATGTCACCGACGCGTTTGGCGTTGAAACGAATGCCCGCACAAACGTGGCAACAGAGCCGGAAAAATACTCTTCAAGCGTGCCGAAGGTATTCACCGCAGGAGATATGCACAGAGGTCAGAGCCTCGTTGTATGGGCTATCTCCGAGGGCAGAGCATGTGCCCGTGAGGTAGACGAATACCTGATGAGATATACTAATATGATCTGATCGAAAATGAAAAATATAACCTCAGAGGGGAAATTTCGGGGGAAAAGGGGAGTTTCAGGGGGTGTTTTGCAAACCCTGTTATTATTCCTTTCGTATATAGGACTTAAAATATTTTATATATAAAAAATAGAGGTTTACAAACACCACCTCATTTTCCCCTTTTCCCCCTTTTTTAACACGAGGAGACACAGATATGAGACTTCAATTTACAAAAATGCACGGTCTGGGGAATGACTACATTTACTTCGACTGTGTGAGAAATGCTGTTCCGAGCAACCCGGAGGCTTTATCAAAAAGATTATCCGACCGTCATTTCGGAGTCGGCGGCGACGGTATTGTGCTTATAATGCCATCCGATAAGGCTGATTTCAGAATGAGAATGTTCAACGCCGACGGCAGTGAGGGCGCAATGTGCGGCAATGCGTCGCGCTGTATCGCAAAGTATGTCTATGACAGAGGTCTGACCGATAAAACGACGGTCACTCTCGAAACACGCTCGGGCATAAAAACGCTTAATATTCATACAAAAAACGGTATGGCAGACACAGTTACAGTCGATATGGGTAAGCCGGTAGTCGGAGCTGTATCTCAGCCGATAAAAACAGAGAAAGGCGAGTATGTCTATACCTTTGTAGATATGGGCAATCCGCACTGCGTTATTTTTACCGATGTTCCGACAGATACTCTTGATATAGAAAAGATTGGCAGACCGCTCGAAATTCACGAATATTTTCCCGACAGAGCTAATGTTGAATTTGTGAATGTCCTTGGCAGTCACGATCTGCGTATGCGCGTCTGGGAGCGCGGCAGCGGTGAAACTCTCGCCTGCGGTACTGGCGCGTGCGGCACGGTGACGGCAGCAGTTACAAACGGGATATGCCCCATGAACGAAGATGTCAGAGTCCATCTGCGAGGCGGTGTTCTTACAATAAAATATACCGGCGAACGTGTTCTGATGACAGGTCCCGCGGAATTTGTTTTTGACGGAACGGTGGAGAATTAAGATATGAAGATAAACAGAAATTTTGACAACCTCACTGAAAGCTATCTGTTCGCTGAGGTAGCACGCAGAACACAAGCGTATGCCGAAGCACACCCCGATAAACGCATCATAAAAATGGGTATCGGAGACGTTACTTTGCCGCTTGCGCCCGTTGTCGTCGAGGCGATGAAAAAGGCTGCTGACGAAATGGCGAACAAGGAGACATTCAAGGGGTATCCCGAATATGAGGGGTATGATTTCCTGCGAAACGCTGTCAGTGGTTACTACGCATCGTTTGGCGTTAGCGTAGACCCTGCGGAAATATTTGTAAATGACGGAGCAAAGAGTGACTGCGGCAATATAGGCGATATATTTTCAAGTGACTGCACCGTGCTTGTGACAGACCCTGTGTATCCTGTTTATGTTGATTCAAATATTATGGCAGGCAGAAATATAGTGTACGCGCCGTCTGATTTGGAAAATGGCTTTTGTGCAATGCCTGACAAGAACGTTCACGCAGATGTGATATATCTGTGTTCTCCCAATAATCCAACAGGCGCGGCGTATACGGCGGAGCAGCTTTCCGAATGGATAGCGTATGCTATAGAAAATGATGCGGTCATACTGTATGACGCAGCATATGAGGCGTTTATAAGTGATGATCTCCCACGGAGTATTTTTGCTGTAGAGGGCGCAAGGGAATGCGCAATAGAGTTCTGTTCACTCTCGAAGACAGCGGGCTTTACGGGAACGCGCTGTGGGTATACAGTCATACCGAAAGAACTTGAGCGTGACGGACATAATATAAGCAAGCTCTGGTACAGACGGCAGTCATCGAAATTCAACGGCGTATCGTATCCTGTTCAGCGCGCTGCGGAAGCTGTATTTTCGCCGGAGGGGCAGCGTCAGACGAGGGCGAACATCGAGTACTATAAGCGCAACGCCGCTGTCATTGCCGACACAATGGAAGCACTTGGCATATCCTACACAGGCGGCAGAAATTCTCCGTATATATGGATAACTTGCCCGAATGGTTTTAGCAGCTGGGAGTTTTTCGATTTTCTTCTTGAGAAGGCAAATGTAGTTGCAACTCCCGGCGAGGGTTTCGGAGAGTGCGGCAAAGGCTGCATGAGGTTTACGTCATTTGCCGATTATGAATCGACAATCGAGGCAATGAAAAGGATAACCGCGGCACTGATTTGACTTACAACTGTACCACCAGACTGTGCCAAAAGTCATAGATTGAAACCTTCCGTCACGCCTGCGGTGTGCCACCGTCCCCACTGCCGTCGGCAGACCGCACCCTACAGGGCATATGCGCACACTTAACAATAAATTGTCATTACACACAAAAATACTATTTATTATTCTTAAAGTTATGGCTATTATTGTCTCCGATGAAAGGGGCAATGTCATCAACTTAAGGTTAGACAGAGCGCATCACAAAGTTTTTCGCCAAGCCTTTTTTCAAAAAGGCTTGCCGCCGGAGGCAGATACGCGCACATAATTATAAAGCCCGCGTCCAACATTTTGTTAGACGCGGGTCGTACATTTTATGACTGCATTATAGTTTGAGCGCGTATTGGGAGCGGCAACATGCCGCCAACATGCCGCCAACACGCCGCTTATTTTCTTTTTTTCTTGGTTTTTGATGACTTTGTGGGAGTTGATGAGGCTGAGGGTGCCGGTGCTGCCGGTGCCGGTGCCGGCTCGTCCTTTACGTCGCTTCCCAAGAATTTCCAGCAAAGTGCCGCAAGCGCACCGCCTACCAGCGGAGCGAGGATAAATACCCAAACTTGCTGAATCGGAAGTGTGTTGCCGTAAACTGCTGCGCCAACCGCTGCACCGAAACTTCTTGCCGGGTTTACTGATGTGCCTGTGAGCGGAAGTCCTACAAGGTGAACCAGAGTCAAAGTCAAGCCTATAACAAGACCTGCTACCTTTGAATCACTAGCCTTGGCCGTTACGCCGCAAATTGCAAACACAAACACAAAAGTGAGTATTATCTCAGTCATGAATGCGCCTGCAGCACTGATGTTTGTTGCCGATGCACTGCCGTAACCATTTGTACCAAAGCCCGGTATTGTACCGCCGATAGCAAAGCAGAACATAACAAAGCTTCCTACAATCGCGCCCAAAAACTGAGATACAACATAACCGCAGTATTCACCGGGAGTCATCTTGCCCAAAACGAGCATTCCCGTTGATACTGCCGGGTTTACGTGGCACCCCGACACGTTTCCAATCGAATACGCCAACGCAACGATAACAAGTCCGAATGTCAGCGCAATTCCAACGTAGTCACCCGTGTCACCTGCAGTCACTCCGTATGCAGCCGCGCCGCAGCCGAATGTTACGAGTACTGCCGTGCCCAAAAACTCAGCTAAACATTTTTTTACCATAAATTTTCCTCCTTTACAAAGAAATCCATATATTACGCTATAATTTTACCATATATTTTTTTGTTTGTAAAGGAGAATTTGGCACATTATTTTAGTATATTTTCCACAATAATTCAGTAATGGTTTTTGTTATCCAAAAAAGGCATTAATTCCAACGTTGATAAGAGCCAGCGCAAATCCGATCAATGCGCCAAGATTTATTATCACGTCAAGCTGATCCTTCATGACCTTCAAAGTAAGCTCCTCAAGCATGTCAACGTCCATTTCGTCAATTTTTGTCTTGATCATTTCGGCAATGTCAATCTTGCTCATCAGTTGGTCAACAGCACTCTCAACGGCTTTGTCATAGTATTCTGAAATTTTTTCCTCAAGCTTCTCGCTCGTGATATTTACTTTTTCAAGAAGTTCCGTTATAGAGTTGGCTTCCGTTTCATCTATCTTTTTGTCAACTTGCTTTCTCACGATCAGCGCGCCGTTTTCCTCTATGTATTCCTGAACCTTGCGCCCTACATGATCGGTGAACGCCTTGACCATTTCTTCCGTAACCACGTACTTGAGCATGTTGCCCTGTACTTTCTCCATAAGCACGGCGGCAGTCTCCTGCGAAATCTTATCCCCCACGCTTGCGGCATTTACGGAATCCATGATCTGTTTCGTCAGCATCACGCTCAGCTTGCCTTTCATTTCGCCGTAGCTTTCTTCATCAAGCTTCGAAAGAGTCATGATCTCATCTTTCAGCTGCGTTGACAGCACCTCGGTTATCTTTTCAGTAACGGCTTTTTTCAGTTCTTCACCTGCAAGCTTACTCTTTATGTCGTCTTTCGTCAAAAGCGACGTTCCCACAGCATTTCCGACTGCGCCTGCAAGCTTACTCTTTTGCTTCGGGATTACTCCCGGAGTAAACGGCAGAGTTTTCCCCCACAGCTTGACCTCGTGCTTCGGACGGAACAGCATTTTTACTGCAAGATAATTTGTTCCATATCCGATAACGGTTCCCATTATTATAGTAACAATATATTGTATCATTTCACATTCTACCTTTTTACCTTCCAAATAATTATTCCTGCGGATACAAATAATCTGTATCGCCTGTCACATAACCGTACATTCCCAATTTGGGCGCGTAAACATACCAGTAATAATTGCTTGAATCAATAACATAAATTAACTCATCGAGATATATCTCACCGATCGTGTCGGCTCTTCTATCGGGGGCGGCGCGCAGTAAAAGATAATCCACATCCACATCACAAACATACACTATGTATTCTTCAGGCGGGTCTCCTACTCCGGTATAATTTCCCTTTGCAATTGGCTCTTCACTCGATGAGGCTTCACTTGACGATGTGATTTCGGTTTCAGTTTCTCTTTCTCTTGAAGATACGCTCTCGGAAGAAACGAACTTAGAAGAAACAGTACTCTTACTTTCACTATCCGAACTATTCTTCTTGCTTTTTTTGCTCTCGTTCTTTTTCGACTCGTTTTTAATCTTTTTGTCGGAAAGCAAGCTGCTGTCAATATATCCCACTCGGTCAAATTTGTCCATCACTCGCCAATTGCCGTCAACACGCTTTGCAAGAACTGTCAGCATATCGTTCTGAACGGAGATATACGCCGTTTCACTGAGTTGAAGATCACTGTAGACAGTCGCCTGAGGCGATTTTACATACATCACATCGCCCAATGACGCCTCTTCCTGATAATCCGTAAGATAAATCTTCGGGATATAACCGAATTTTTCGAGAGTGGAGTTATAAACAAAGCTGTACCCCATGACGTCAGGCTGGATTATCGAAACAGGCTCTCCGTATTTCAAAAACACCTCTGTAGTGCTTGTAGGAACCGCATCGGGCAAAAGCGGAATTTTACTGCTTCCGGTGACAAACATCGTAAGATACCTGCTTTCGTCAAAGGCTTTCACTTGAATTTCGGTATCTGTGTCGGTGTCGGTGTCGCTCTCGGAATCGGTATCCATTGTGTAAAAAACATCGGTATGTGAATCTGTGTCGCTTTCCTGAGAAAACACGTTTTCAGACGACGATTCGCTTGAACTTGAAAGCTCATTGAGATCAACGGTACACCCGCAAAATATCAAAACGACGGCAGCAGAGAAAATATAGATTCTCCTCAATATTTCACCTTCTCAATCAATCACTTTTCCGCAAATCTGTCTATGATCTCCTTTGCGATGCGAACATACTGAGTCTCAAGCGCAAAATGACCTGCGTCGAGCATAACGACTTCTGCGTTCGGGTCGTCTTTTGCATACGCCTCTGCACCTGCGGGCAAAAAGCTCTCGTCGTTCTTGCCCCAGATAGCAAGCAGCTTGGGCTGATGTTTTTTCACATACTCCTGGAACTTGGGATACATAGCGACATTTGTCCTGTAATCGAGGATAAGCGAATCCTGAATATCTGCATAGCCATCGCGGTAAGTGTAGTAGATATCGAGCGAATAGCCGTCGGGCGAAATATTCCCCAGCGGCTCTCCTGCCATATACTGAGCGAGAATTGTTTCGGGCGCATATGAAGAACGCAAAAACAGGCGCAATTCCGCTGTAGGAGTATCCCAATAGATTTTTCTTGTAGTCCACTTTTCGCCGAGACCTTCTTCATAAATATTGCCGTTTTGACTGACGATACCGAGTATTTTTTCGGGGTCTCTTACTGCGAGTCTGAACCCGATAGGCGCGCCGTAATCAAATACATACATATAATATTTCTCGATACCAAGCATATTGAGCAATGCCTGAGTATAATCTGCCAGGCGGTCGAAGGTATACTCAAACACATCAACGCCCGGCGCGTCCGACTGACCGAATCCGACATAATCGGGTGCAATCACATGAAAATGCGGTTCCAGCAGCGGCATAAGGTTGCGGAACATGTGACTTGACGACGGGAACCCGTGAAGAAGAACAAATGTTGGCTTGCTCTTATCTCCGCATTCACGGAAAAACATATTGATTCCATTTATATTAGCCATTGAATAATTCATTCAAAAAAACCTCCCTATTTATATTGAACATTGGGTATGCACCCGGTGTTATTTATAGTGAACGTCATTGAAAAATCCTATTATAAGTGTGGAGTTTTGAGAGTTGAGAAGAATGCGGAATTCAATTCGCAATTCGCAATTCGCAATTCAATTCGCAATGCGCAATTCGCAATGCGCAATTCAATTCGCAATTCGCAATTCGCAATGCGCAATTATTTGTAAAAACCAATGGTTTATCACAACGACAATAGTTTGTGCAGTGTGAAAAATTGTGGTCGAGAGTGATGGACTCAGATC
>CADCOF010000223.1 GCA_902802975.1 uncultured Ruminococcus sp.
ATCGATTTCTACGTCGCTCTCGGTATCGATTTCTACGTCGCTCTCGGTATCGATTTCTACGTCGCTCTCGGTATCGATTTCTACGTCACTCTCGGTATCGCTCTCAACGTCGCTTTCGGTATCGATTTCTACGTCGCTCTCGGTATCGCTCTCAACGTTACTCTCGGTATCGATTTCTACGTCGCTCTCGGTATCGCTCTCAACGTCACTTTCGGTATCGATTTCTACGTCGCTTTCGGTATCGCTCTCAATTTCACTCTCGATGTCGCTTTCAATGTCACTTTCCGTGTTGCTTTCAACCTCAGCGTCACTCTCAACAGAAGGCTCGTCCTGACTCCCCATAATTGCCGCACCGGAATTATACGCAGGTGTAGCATAACCCATAATATCGCCGTATGAAAGCGGATAGCTTACATTATAAACGGCTTCGCTGTAATTGCCCTCGATGGAGTAAACGTGACTGTTGTCGGAGCCTGTTACCAGACCCACATGATAGATGTTGCCATAAGATGCATAGAAGATCAGGTCGCCGGCCTGCGGAGCATATGTTCCGGCATAGTGGAATCTTCCCTGCGAGATAAACCAATCGGCACCCGCCGAACAAAGTGCAAAGCGTGGGAACACGTCCGTGCTTACGCCCGCCTGATCTGCACACCATGAAACGAACATTGCGCACCAGTCGGAATACGGAAGACCATACCAATCACCGTACTTTGTGTATCCGTCAGCGCCCTCATAGTAGCCTACTTGATCGGCCGCAATGCTAACGATGTCGGAAGACTGATCACCCGAGGTATTCGTGCTTTCAGGTGTAGCTAAAACCGAAAGACCCAAGGCGGAGATTGCCAATGCAGCGATCATAGACATACATGTCACTAATTTTAGTGTTTTACCGTTTTTTACCATTGGTATCACCATCTTTCCCGGAGCAGACGCTCCGTATCTTTCGAGTATTATTTTACCATATCAAGAAAAAAATAGATAGAGTTTTTCTGCACAAAAAAAATTACAGCTTCGTGTTTTTTGTACGGACAAAATCAAAGAAATGCCTTAACCATGCGGTTTTTGCTTGTAACTATTTTCAATAATGTAATTAATCACGCTAAATTTTTACGTTTATCTAACAATTTATTCACATTGAGGTCGATGAATGTCAATGATAATTTTACAAATCATTCATAAATAATCGAAAAAATTTGTGCAAGTTTGATCAAATCTAATAAAATACAAACTTGATTGATAATTATTGTTAAATATGCACAAACAAGTATATGCGCTTTATCTTGCGGTTTGAAGTGTAAAAAGCAGCTCTTGGTTGTTGTAACGAAAACACGCATAAAAAATTGTGCAATATTCACAATTGAAAATCGACTATTTGTTACATACAGTGGCAGACGTTGTCGTCGGGGACGGCTCCCAATATGCGCACAAACTCTCAGAAGCTCCGCCTGCTGATCGAGCTTAATCGAGCTTATACGGACGGCTCCCAATACGCGCACAAACTCTCTTTGAAAACATCAAACTATATAACCCGCGCCTAACAATAAAGGAGTCATGCCGGGCATGACGGGGCACGCGTGCCAGGAAGCTACCATAACGAAAAATCAAACCGCGAACCGGGAGCGGCGACACGCCGCCGCCCGCCAATATATACACGGATTTGTGTTTTATGCGATAGGATTTGAATAAAAGTTACAAATCGTCATATTCTGATTGACATTACTAAATTCGGTATGCTATAATTGGAACGTACATATCAATCGTTGTCAAAATGACAGCGGGTAATGCGAGTGATATCGAAAAAACTGTTTGAGGATTAAAACTATGGAAAAGATGAATGTACGTAAAATAGTTTTAATGTTTGCCGACGCTTTTATAGTTTTGTTAAGCGGCGTACTGACAAGCTTTTTGCTTTCATTCTTTTATTTTTGGACAAACCCGATGCTCGGCTATTCGCGGCAGAGCCTTATCATATACATGCTCATTAATGTGTTAATGTGTTTCTTTTCACTGTATGTTTTTGGAGCATATAATAAGCTGTGGCGGTATTTCGACGCAAAAGACTATTGGTCGTGCGTGTTCGGTATGCTTGTGGGCAACGTTATTACAGTGCTGCTTGCGAATGCCTTCAACGCACAGCCGAAGTGGCAGTATATACTTATATCGTGTTTTGTCGGCACGGCGGGTATTATATTGTTTCGCTTTATTTTTCGTCAGACTTTTCTGACTATCGCCGTTGACGGCAAAAAATACCAGAAACAGCGAACCATGATCATTGGCGCAGGACAGGCGTGCCACATGATTTTAAAGGAGATCAAAAACTCCTCGAACGACCCCAAGAACCCCGCCCATAAATATGAGCCTGTCTGTATTGTCGATGATGACCCCGACAAGCAGGGCACAAGTATTATGGGTATTCCGATATGCGGTACAACGAATGAGATAGCCAAGTGGTGCCGCAAGGAAGCTGTGGATATGATAATTCTTGCGATACCGTCGCTTGATGACCAGAACAGAAAACGCATACTCAATATCGCATCCGAAACAAGCTGCAAAATAAAAATAATTCCATATCTTACAGATATGCTCACCGATGATAACGCGAATGTTCAGATCATGTCGGCTGCACAGGATATCCGCATTGAAGACCTCCTCGGACGAGAGCCTGTTCGTTTCGACAGCAGCGACGTCAAGTCGTTTATTTCCGGTAAAGTCTGTATGGTGACAGGCGGCGGCGGTTCTATCGGCAGTGAGCTTGTTCGCCAGATATCCAAGTATAAACCGAAACAGATCATCATAGTAGATATATATGAAAACAACGCATACGATATACAGCAGGAGCTGTATATGGATTACGGGCGTGACGAGCTGAATCTTGTAACGCTGATTGCCTCGGTTCGAGATTACGATAAAATGAACCTTATCTTTAAGACGTATCGGCCTGATATTGTTTTCCATGCAGCGGCGCATAAACATGTTCCGTTAATGGAGACTGTTCCGGAAGAGGCGGTCAAGAATAATATTTTCGGCACGTTCAACTGCGCCACGCTTGCGGAGTATTACGAAGTGGATAAATTTGTTATGATATCCACAGACAAGGCGGTCAACCCCACAAATGTAATGGGCGCGACAAAACGCTGCTGCGAGATGATAATCCAGTATATGGCGCAGAATTATACAAACACCGATTTTGTTACAACGCGTTTCGGAAATGTTTTGGGCAGCAACGGTTCAGTTATACCGCTTTTTCGCAAGCAAATCGAGACCGGAAAGCCCGTTACCGTTACGCACCCCGATATTATCCGCTATTTTATGACCATACCCGAGGCGGTGTCGCTCGTTCTTCAGGCGGGCGCGATGGCACACGGCGGCGAGATATTTGTGCTTGACATGGGCGAGCCGGTTAAGATTGTAACTTTGGCTGAGAACCTAATCAGAATGTATGGAAAAGTGCCGTATCAGGACGTTGAGATAAAATTTACAGGACTTCGCCCCGGTGAAAAGCTGTATGAGGAGCTGCTTCTCAATGAAGAAGGCTTGACAGAGACAGCCAATAAAAAGATATTTATAGGAAACCAGATAGAGATTACGCCTGAAAAATTTATGGGACAGCTGCAGGAATTGAAAGAAGCGGCACTAAAGAATAACAGTGAATTGACGCTGAAGCTATTGGCGGAGATTGTGCCGACTTTCCATCATGAGTTAAATGTGGGCGGAAGTGCCAAATCTCAGGAAGAATCCCATAAGGCAAAGGTTGAGAAAAAAGTTAAAAGCTAAAAGTTAAAAGAGTGGAGAGTGGAGTTGTGTTGTGCGAAGCTTGAAGGGTAAAGTTAAGAGTTTTTAAGTGTGAAGTGTGGAGTTAAAAGTTTTTTAGTGTGGAGAGTGGAGTTAATGCTCATCGTTGGTTCTTCACTCTCAAACGAATATTTTCGCATTACTATGATTTGTTGTTGTGCAATAAAGCTGCTTATTCCGCCTAATTGCGCATTGCGAATTGCGAATTGCGAATTAACGAAAACCTTTCGGTTTTTACACAACTCCACCCTCCACTCTCAACTCTCCAAACTAATATAAGGAGGACTGCTTGTATGTGTGGAATTGTAGGTTATGTAGGACACAGAGACTGCGCCGATGTGCTTGTCGGTGCTTTGACAAGATTAGAGTACAGAGGATATGACTCGGCAGGAATTGCAGTGTTTGAAGACGACAATATTTCCGTAGCAAAATCAAAAGGCAAACTAAAAGATTTGATTGATAAAATGGCGAGGGAGGGCAAGCCGAAGGGCGTTGCCGGAATAGGTCACACGCGCTGGGCGACTCACGGAGAGCCTTCCGATATCAATTCACACCCTCACAGCGGCGCAAGGGTAACGCTTGTTCACAACGGTATTATCGAAAATTACAAGGAGCTGAAAGACTTCCTTATAAAGGACGGCAGGAGCTTTCTGAGCGATACGGATACCGAGGTAGTGGCGCAGCTGCTTGATCACTACTACAATTACATTTCCGACCCGATTAAGGCTATTATCAGAACGACGCAGGATCTTCGCGGAAGTTTTGCATTGGGAATAGTTTTCAAGGATTTCCCGAATACCGTGTTTGCAGTGCGGCGTGAAAGTCCGCTGATCATCGGCGTAGGAAAAGACGAGAATTTTATCGCCTCCGATGTGCCCGCAATTATACAGTACACGAAGGATTACTATTTGCTGGAACATGACGAGATCGCGGTTTTGTCTACAGACGGCGTGAAGGTTTACGACACGCATTATCAGCCGATAGTTAAGACCCTGAAAACAGCCGACTGGGACGTTGACGCAGTGGGGAAGTGCGGATATCCTCATTACATGATCAAAGAGATAAACGAGCAGCCCACTGCGATAAAGAATACGGTTATGCCGAGAGTCAAAGATGGTATGCCGACGCTTGAGGAGTGCAATATTACTCCTGAGTCGCTTAGAAAGATCCGAAATATATTTATAGTCGCCTGCGGTTCTGCCATGCACTCCGGCATGGTCGGAAAATATGTCATGGAGAAAATTGCAAGAACGCATGTGACGGTTGATATAGCAAGCGAGTTCCGCTACAGAGACCCGATCATCGGCAAGGGCGACTTGATCATAATTGTGTCGCAGAGCGGAGAGACGGCAGACAGCCTGGCTGCTATGAGACTTGCAAAGCAAAAAGGCGCGGCTACACTGGCTATTGTAAACGCTATGGGCAGTACAATCGCAAGAGAGGCAGATATGCTGATCTACACACACGCAGGTCCGGAGATATCTGTAGCATCCACAAAGGCGTACATGGTGCAGCTTGCCGTAATGTATCTGTTTGCGTTTGAGCTTGCATACGCAAAGGGCGAAATTGACGAGGAAAAGTATAAATACTATACAGCAAAGCTCCTTGAAACGCCCGAGATGGTAAAAAAGACTATCGATGAGACAACCGAGATATCGCAGAAAATTTCAACTAAGCTTATTACAGCGGACAGTTTGCTTTATATCGGCAGAGGGCTTGACTACGCGCTCAGTATGGAGGGCAGCCTGAAGCTCAAGGAGATATCATACATTCACTCCGAGAGCTATGCAGCAGGCGAGCTTAAGCATGGCACAATATCGCTTATCACAAATGGTATGCCAGTTATCGCAGTTGCAACGCAGTCGAATCTTTACGAGAAAACAGTTAGCAACATCAAGGAAGTGAAGGCGAGAGGCGCAAAGGTTATCATGATCTGCAAAGAAAACGACGAAGTCGCAGGCGACGCAGCGGACTATATTCTCAGAGTTCCCGAATTTGATGAACTGCTTTTGCCTATGCTTGTGTGTGTTCCTTTACAGCTCATTGCTTACTACACAGCCGTACAGCGCGGTAATGATGTAGATCAGCCGAGAAATCTTGCAAAGTCTGTAACGGTTGAGTAAATAGTTAGCGTAACTCACAGTATAAAGTTTTTCGCCCAGCCTTTTTTCAAAAAGGCTGGCGGGGTTCGGGGCAGAGCCCCGACAGAAGCAGCTGTAATTTATTAAGAAGTACTTAGCATTCGGCGGATGCTAAGTACTGAGGTTTTGTTATAAAGGGAAGTGGTTATTGTTGGAGATTAGATTCTTCAAGGATTTTAAAAAGTATTTCAGCTATGTCGTTTTCGCTGCTAAGGCGGAGTTGAAGTCGGAGGTTGCCGACTCGTTTTTAAGCTGGCTGTGGTGGTTCCTCGATCCGCTGCTCTATATGCTGGTTTATTCGTTTATCGCCGTTGTTGTGTTCAAAAGCAACGTGCAGTATTTTCCTGTGTTCGTGTTTTTGGGGCTTAATACATGGACATTTTTCTCTAAAACTATGAAATCAAGCGTAAAACTTGTGTCTGCCAAAAAGACGATAGTCACAAAGGTTTATGTGCCTAAATATATGTTTGTCTTTGAGAAGATAGGCGTTTACGGCTTCAAGATGATAATATCAAATCTTCTCGTCGTTGTTACAATGATCGGTTACAAAGTTCCGCTCACATGGCGCGTTGTCTGGATAATTCCGATCTCGATTGTTCTTGTTATCGTAACGTTTGGAATGAGTACAATAATTATGCATTTCGGCGTGTTTGTCGAAGACCTCTTAAATGTAATAACAGTTGTACTCCAGCTTGGCTTCTATCTTTCCGGTATATTCTATTCAATAGAAACTATTGGAAAAAACATACAGGGCAGAGTGCCCGATCCTTACGGAGACTTGCTTGTAAAGCTAAATCCGTTCGCGCTGCTTATCACAGACCTCAGACGTGTGCTGCTGTACGGTGAAAATCCTCACTGGGTAATGATGTGCGCTTGGCTTTTTGCCGGAATACTGATGTCGTTTGTAGGAATAAAGATCATATATAAATTTGAAAACAGCTATGTAAAGGTGATTTGATCATGTCAGATATTACAGAAACAGCGATAACGGTGTCTGATGTTAAGGTCAGATATAGAATGTTTAAGAAGATATCGCTTCTGAAAACGATCTTGGCACCGTATAAATACAAAAAGACAGAACTGTTTGAGGCAGTCAAGGGTGTAAGCTTTGAAGTGCCGAGAGGGCAGATACTCGGCATTGTCGGAAAAAACGGCAGCGGTAAGTCAACGCTTCTGAAAGCTATCGCAGGAATTTTTTCACCCGATGAGGGGACTATCGATCTTCACGGACACAGTGTTTCGCTTATGTCTATTGGCGTGGGATTCCAGTCGAAATTGAGCGGCAGAGAGAACATTTATCTTTCCGGTCTGCTTCTGGGCTTCAACAGACAGCAGATAGACGAAAAGCTTGACGAGATAATCGAGTTTTCCGAGCTTGGCGATTTTATCGACCGCCCCGTTAAGACATATTCAAGCGGTATGCACTCCAAGCTTGCGTTTTCAATAACGGCTATTCTCGAAACGGAGATAATGCTTGTCGATGAGGTTCTTTCTGTCGGTGACGCAAAATTTAAAAAGAAGAGCTTCGAGAAAATGAAGAGTCTTATCACAAATTCCGACAGAACCGTTGTTATTGTATCTCACAGCACAGAAACACTCAAAAGCCTTTGTGACACTATACTCTGGCTGCATGACGGCGAAGTCAAAATGCAGGGTTCATGCGAAGAAGTGCTGCCGAAGTACGAGGAGTTTATGTCGTAATGCATAGATTTTTTGATAAGCTGAAAGGCGTAAAGCCTTCGGATATCTTACATATTTTTTTGTTTTTGACGGCGCTGCCGATTGCGTTTTTTTACAGGCGCAAGCGGCGGGGCTTGTGGCTTTTATGTGACAATGGCGTTGAAGCGAGAGACAACGGCTTTTGGCTTTTTGAGTACATTCGCAGGGAACACCCCGAGTGCGACTGTGTTTTTGCCGTGAATAAAGACAGCCGAGACAGAGAAAAAGTCAAAGCGTTGGGCGAGACTGTTGATTACGGCAGCTTTATGCACTGGGTTTTGTATCTCACAGCAAAAGTTAATGTCAGCTCTCAAAAAAGCGGCAAGCCGAATTTTGCCGTGTGTTATCTGCTTGAAGTGTACGGACTGCTTAAGAACAAGCGCGTTTTTTTGCAGCATGGAGTCATACTAACCGACATCGAGTTTTTGTATTATGAAAACACAAAAATGGATATGTTCGTGACGAGTACTTATCGTGAGTGGGAGTATGTCAGCCAAAAATACGGTTACCCCGATGGCTGTGTAAAGCTTACCGGATTGCCGCGGTTTGACAGACTCCATGATTATGATACTGTGCCGAAGCAGATACTTATTATGCCAACTTGGCGCGATTGGCTCGGTACAAATGCGCTCGCAAAAAATGCCGATAAAGACAGAAAGCATTTTGTGGACAGCGAATATTTTAAACGCTGGAGCGAACTTATAAAAAGCAGCCGCTTTAAAGAAATATGCAAAAAGTACGGCTGCAAGGTGATGTTTTGTCCGCATAGAGATACGCAGCGGTTTATTGATCTGTTTGAGGCGGATGAGTCGTTTATCACGGTTTGTGATTACGATCACTTTGACGTGCAGGAGCTGTTGAAGAGTTCCGCGTACATGATAACCGATTATTCGAGTGTGCAGATAGATTTTGCATATATGAAAAAGCCGCTTGTTTATTATCAATTTGACTATGAGGAATATTCGAAGAAACATTACCACAAGGGTTACTTTGATTATGAGGAAGACGGTTTCGGACCGATAGCGGACGAGCTTGATACACTTCTTGACAATATTGAGAGTGCGTGTAAGCGTAATTTTGAAAATGAAGATGTTTACTTAAACAGACATAAAGAGTTCTTTACGCTTTATGACAGTAATAATTGTGAGAGAAATTATAATGAGATCATGAAACGATATTTTTGTTAGTGCAGAGCTTATGTTAGTGTGGAGTGTGGAGAGTGGAGTGTGGAGTTGTGTGAAAACCGAAAGGTTTTAGTTAATTCGCAATTCGCAATTCGCAATTCGCAATTATTTGTGCGACCGAAGCTTTATAACAACGACAAAAATTTGTGCAGTACGAAAGAATTGTGTTTGAGAG
>CADCOF010000224.1 GCA_902802975.1 uncultured Ruminococcus sp.
GGATTGAGATCATCGGCAGTTCGAGTGAGGTGCAGTCGGGCTTTAAAGAAGCTGAAATCCATATTGAATGAGTCGGAAGGGTGATGTGAATGAAATTTGATAAATTGAGAATGAATGAGTTAGATGAAACAGAGGCACAGCGGCTTGCAGCCCATCTTAATTTGCCGCATAGTGATATAGACAGAATGTTTCGAATGAGTGAGGACAAATGGGAGGTTATGAAAATGAGTGAGAATGCGGAATATAAGCGTGACAAGCAAGATGAAACAGAAGGATTCGAACGAGTTCCGATTACCGTTGTGCCTGTGTGGAAAGGCGCGTTTCGTACTGCGGCGGCAGTGGCGGTGATAGCGGTTGTGGGCGGAGCAGGTTTGTTTATGAAAATGAGTGTTCCAAAAGATGTGTCGAAATACAGCGATGAACAAATAAAATTAGCAACTAATGATGTTGCTGTGGAGGAAGTATCAACGGAATTGAGCGAAAAAAGCGAAAGTGCAGATGTTATTTCAACCACTGAAAGCAGTAGAGCAGATACAAAAGACAACGTTGTTTCCGGCAAAAGCGAGAGCGGCAAAGAGAAAAAGTCAAACAGCGGTGAATCATCATCGAAAGCGGCTGCGAATAAGCCGAACGAAGATACAAGCGAAACACTCAGCGAGCAAAGCGAGCCTATATACATCATAAAAAGCTTTGAGATAACTGAATCCGAGGCAGCCGAAGGCGTATGTCCTGTTGGCGAAGAGCCGGAAGAACAAGAAAGTCAAAGCGGAGAAGAGGAAGTAATTCAGAATTTGCCTGCCGGTGTGACGAGCGAAGAGCGGCTGAGACAGGTTACGGACGATATGACAGTAAGAGAGGCAATAGGAGTTTTGGGCGCGCCGATGTTTTTCAGCGGTATAGGTGATTCGCTTGATGAACATAGTGAAAATGATGTTGCGTACTACACTATGGAAGAAAACAATACACTGCTGTTTATCAGATACAATACGCTCAATGACAAATCTATTGCTGTTCAAAGAGAAGTAAATCTGATATATGACGGCAATGATGACAATAACCTGTGGTTCTTTGTTACGCAGCCGATCTCAGAAATGAAGTCCGACCCGGAGAACAGAACGTTTGACTGCGTTGTAATTGATTTTGACCCCGGTAATAATACAGTGAAGGTGGTGTGTCCGCAGTATTCGATGTTTGATAGGGCGGTGTGCAGACTTACCGATGAGCAAACCGAAATGCTTGTGAACAGCGGCTGCGGAAAGCTTGTTAAGCTGCGTATCACGCACAGAGGGGAGATAGAGGAATCATATCC
Organism: uncultured Ruminococcus sp.; assembly: GCA_902802975.1. Lineage (GTDB taxonomy): Bacteria > Bacillota > Clostridia > Oscillospirales > Acutalibacteraceae > RUG592. Next base: position 1,310 of record CADCOF010000224.1, read on the forward strand.
GGTGGGGATAAGCGCGGAATCTATTGATCTTTGGAAATAAAGCGCAAGTTTATTAAAATCATAGCTTGCATAGAAAACAAAAAAACAGGATCGTCGATTATGGTCGGCGACCCTGTTTTGAATGTGCAAACACGTCAATAAGTGATTATAAACATTTCACTGCACATTTCTCATCAATTACAATGAGCAATGGTGTGGAAGTCGATGATTTATTACAACGACAATACATTTTTTGAATGTGAAAATTTGTGACCGAGAGTGAAGAACCAACAGTGAGTAGTCATTCCACATTGCACATTGTACACTGCACATTGTACACTGCACATTTTTATCTGAACTATCACTTCTTCGCAGTCAACTCATCTGCAAGCTTTTCAAGATTCGGAATATCCGTATCCTTAAGCGACGACTTGATTGTCACAACGTTTTCGCAAAGTTTAACGTCTTTGAGCTGCTCAACGATAGGCTTGATCGTGCGTGCCGCGGACGGTGCCCATGAGCCGTTTTCAACAATAGCAATTGTTCTGTTCTTGTAGCCCTTCGAAACGAGTTTGTTCACGAATGTAAGCATCGGCGGGAATACGCCGGCGTCATATGAGGCTGCCATCAGAACAAGGCGGTCATAGCGGAATGCGTCCTCAATAGCCTCAGCCATGTCGTCTCTTGCGAGGTCAAAGAATGTAACTTTCTCCGCGCCCTTCTTCTCAAGCATTTCCTTGAACTTTTTCGCTGCAGCGGCAGTGTTGCCGTGAATCGACGCGCAGGCGATTGTGATTCCCTTGTCCTCTGGTTCGTACTTGCTCCATGTATTGTAAATATCTATGTAATACGAAATATTCTCTTTCAGAACAGGACCGTGAAGCGGGCAGATTGCCTTTATTTCTTTGTCTGCAAGCTTTTTCAGAACAGCCTGAACCTGTGAGCCGTATTTTCCAACAATATTGAAATAGTAGCGTCTTGCCTCGCATGCCCAGCCCTCGTCGTCCTCAGCGTCGAGAGTGCCGAATTTGCCGAACGCGTCTGCCGAGAAGAAAATCTTGTCAAGCGCGTCATAAGTCATCATAACTTCCGGCCAGTGTACCATAGGCGCGGTGAAGAATTTCAGAGTGTGCTTGCCGAGAGAAAGTTCGCTGCCGTCCTTAACGGTAACTGTGCGGTCTTTCAGGTCGATATCGAAGAACTGACCGAGCATCTGGAATGTCTTAGCATTGCCTACAAGTTTCATTTCGGGGTATTTTTCGCAAACAGTAGCAATCGATCCGGAATGATCAGGCTCTACATGCTGAACAACGAGATAATCGGGCGTTTTGTCACCGAGTGCCTCTGTGAGGTTCTCAAGCCACTTGTAAGTTTCGCGGCTGTCCACCGAATCCATGATCACGGTCTTCTCATCTTTGATAAGATAAGAGTTGTAAGCCATGCCCTCGGGAACAACATACTGACTTTCAAAAAGATCAAGCGTTTTGTCATCTACACCAATGTAAACAACGGAATCGCTGATGTTAAAATTCATAATTAACGCACCTTTCTTTGTAATACGCAATACAGGCGTACTTGATGAGTATATTATACCACATTCGGCAAAAAAATCAAGCGATAATTCAATTCGTAATGCGTAATTGAAGCTTTGTTTTGAGTTCTTCACTTTCGATAATTCCGAATGTTGACTATAATGTTTTTTTGTGGTATCATATAAATATAGAAATGTCAAACGAATTTACTGAGCCTATTGATAAACAAAATGCAGATGCGGTAATGAACATAAGTGTTAATGCCAATAGAGAAGTGTATAATA
>CADCOF010000225.1 GCA_902802975.1 uncultured Ruminococcus sp.
CGAATTGAATTCCGCATTCCGAATTAGCAAAACAACTCCACACTAAAAAAGCGTTTAGGAAAAGATTTATGTCGTTTACTATAATAATTGCCCCCACAGATTTCTCCGTGAGGGCAAATGTATATCTATTTGAGATTATTCGGCTGCAGCTGTTTCGACCTTCTCAGCTGATTCAACTTTTTCAGTCTTTTCGGCTTTTTCGGTCTTCTCGGTCTTGGTCTTAGCCTTTGTTCTCTTTGTTGTCTTCTTTTCCTTCTTCGACTCTGCTTTAGTCTCTGCTTTTTCGTCTGCTTTTTCCTCAGTCTTATCCTCTTCCACTTCGATCTCCTCAACTACCGGAACGGGAAGCTCCTTCTCAAGTTCAAGATAGATTACGCCAAGCGGAGGAATTGTAAGATCAAGCGACTGATCAAGATTGTTGAAGTTGATCAGCTCCGTTGTAAGCTCGCCGGGGTTGCCTACGCCGCAGCCGCCGAACTCGCTGCTCTCACTGTTAAGAACCTCTTTATATACGCCGTACTTCGGCACGCCAACTCTGTAATGCTCTCTTGTGATAGGCTGGAAGTTGCACACAACAACTACTTCAGAACCATCATACGCTATGCGTCTGAACGCAATGATACTTCTCTCTGCGTCCTCGATAGCGACCCAGCGGAAACCGTTCCAGTCGTAATCGTTCTCGTGCATTGCGGGCTTCTCTTTGTAGTACTTGTTGAGAGTAGCGATGAAGTGATTGAGCTGTCTGTGCTTATCGAAATCAAGCAGATTCCACTGCAGCTGAGCCTCTGCGTTCCACTCGTCGAACTGACCGATATCGGAACCCATGAACAGAAGTTTCTTGCCGGGGTGAGCCATCATGAATGCAAGGAATCCTCTGATACCCTGGAATTTCATCTCGTAGCTGCCGGGCATTTTGCTGATGAGCGAACCCTTGCCGTAAACTACCTCGTCGTGTGAGATCGGGAGAATAAAGTTCTCGGAGAAAGCATACATCATGCTGAATGTAAGCTCGTTGTGGTGCCAGTTTCTCCAAAGCGGGTCTTCCTCGATGTAGCGAAGCATGTCGTTCATCCAGCCCATGTTCCACTTGTAGTCGAAGCCAAGACCATAATCCTTGATCGGGTAGCCTGTAACGTTCGCCCAAGCTGTGCTTTCCTCTGCGATCATGATTGCAGTCGGGTGATTCTCGTGAACCATAGTGTTAAGCTCCTGCAGGAACTCAACAGCAACGAGATTTTCTCTTCCGCCGTACTGGTTCGGCAGCCACTCGCCGTCCTTACGGTTGTAGTCGAGATAAAGCATGGAAGCAACTGCGTCAACACGGATACCGTCAAAGTGGTACTCCTCTATCCAGAAGTTAGCTGAGGACTTAAGGAAGCTCTTTACTTCATATCTGCCGAAGTTGAAGATATATGTACCCCACTCCTTATGTTCGCCGATACGCCAATCCTCATACTCATAGCAGCCTGTGCCGTCAAAGCGCGCAAGACCGTAAGCGTCCTTCGGGAAGTGAGCGGGAACCCAGTCGAGAATAACGCCGATGCCGTTCTTGTGGCACTCATCAATGAAGAACATGAGGTCTTTGGGCGTGCCGTAACGAGAAGTAGCGGCAAAATAGCCTGTTACCTGGTAGCCCCACGAGCCATCAAACGGGAACTCTGTAAGCGGCATGAACTCGATGTGAGTATAGCCCATTTCCTTGATGTAAGGAACAAGTTCTGCGGCAAGCTGGCGATATGAATAATATGAGCCGTCTTCGTTCTTTTTCCAAGAACCCGCGTTTATTTCGTAAATATTGATTGGCTGATTATGATGCGGATGCTCCTTCTGATAATCATACCAATCGGCGTCATTCCACTCATAGCCCTCAATGTCGTAAACCTTAGACGCTGTTTCCGGACGTGTTTCTGCGTGGAACGCATATGGGTCTGCCTTCTGCTGACGACCACCCCACGGATTTTCTACGCAGTACTTATAGTTTTCATACTCCGAGATACCGTCAATAAAAGTCTCCCAAACGCCTGTACCAAGCATACGGTACATATGGTTTGCATTCTCGTCCCAACCGTTGAAATCACCTACAACAGACACGCTGTTTGCGTTCGGTGCCCAAACTCTGAATACTACACCCTGTCTGCCTGCGATCTCCATAAAATGAGAACCCAGGAACTTATAAGCATGAGTAGACTTTCCCGAAAGGAAGAGATCAAGCTGAGAGTAAACATCAATATTCTGAGCCATAAAAATTACCCCTCTTTCAATTTTCTAAATTTTGCAGAAAGCCTACTGCTTGACACCAGTTCAAGAAGTGACAGCAATTTCTACAAATTTGAGTACAGGTACTCACAATAATTATATTGACATTTCTATATTACCCCATTTGGCACATAAAAGTCAATAGAATTTTGAAATTTCTATATTAAAATTTTGTTACTAATTAATTTTTGGCAATGTGCATTTTGTCAACGCTATTGACCTTTGTTTTTGATGATGATATAATGAATACTGAAATTAGTAATTAGCAATGTGCAATTACAATGTGCAATGTGCAATTATTTGTGCATACCGATAGTTTGTCACACGGCAATAATTTTGTGAAGTGTGAAAAAGGAAGATCGAAAGTGAAAAACTCACAACGAGCACCAATTGCACATTGCACATTGCTAATTGCAAATTGAATCTAAAGAGGGATACCATGTCAAAATTAATTTATATAACAAAAAACAAAAGCACTCCGCAAGATAAACCAAAGGTGTATTTTACTTGTCATCCAAAAGACTTCGAACGCGCCTTTGATTTAGTCTGCTGGGATATTTTCAAAATTCGTGACTGCGCCATTTTTTACTCCGATAATATGTCGGAGGATTTCAGCGATAAAGATTTTGATCTTACGGAAATGAGCCTTTTTATAATCCCGGTGAGTCTCAGATTTTTAAGCGAACCAAATTACGCAAAAGACCGCGATCTTGCATTTGCCAAAAGAAATAATATTGCTGTTTTGCCGATTGTTCTGGAGAGCGGACTTGACTCTATGTGCTCCCGCGAAGAATACTTCGGCGATATTCCGTGTCTCGACCCCGATAATCATGATCTTACCGATGTGAGCTACAAGAAAAAGCTGAAAAAATTCATAAACTGCGCGCTGTACGGCAAAGATACTTTAAGCAAAATCAGCGATGCGGTGCTTTCGGATATACTTAGCGGGGGAAGCCTCACGAAATCGGGCAGCACCAGAGATAAATTTTTGGCGGGGCTTGCGTTCATTGAAGGAACAGGAGTCAAGAGAGACAAGGCGCACGGACTTGAACTGATAAAAGACGCTGCCGAGGCGGGAGATTTGGACGCGTTGAAGCATTTGTGCCAAATATATGCAAACGGAATCGGCGTAAAGTGCGATATCAAAGAAGCTGTTAAATGGGCACAGCTGCTGTTGGAACAATGCGGCAAAAAATACGGAAAAACAGACCATGAAACACTTAACGCAATGAACAATCTGGCAATGCTGCACCGTGCGGAAGGAAACACGCAAAGGGCAGTCGAACTGCATTTGCAGTGCTATGGTTTGAGCTGTCTTTTATGCGGGGACAAGCACCCCGACACGCTTTACGCGCTTGGCAACTGGGCAAACTCATTCAAAGCAAACGGCGATTTTAAAGAGGCAATTGATCTGCATTGGCTGTGCTGCACCATGCAAAAAAATGCGTCCGGCGGCAAAAGCCACGACATGCTTATGTCGCTGTACAATCTGACCGCTGCGTACAAAGCAGGCGGCGACGTCAAAAAAGAGCTTGAACTCGGTATACAAAGCCACAAGCTATGCTGCGAAATTCTTGGCGATAAGAACCCCGACACACTGATGGTTCTGTACAATCTGGCAGCAGCGTACAAGGCAAACGGGGATAACAATAAGGCGTTTGAATTTGACGCGAATTGCTATAATCTGAGATGTGAAGTTCTGGGTCAGGAACACCCCGACACGCTGTGCTCTATGCTCCGAATGGCTGATTGGTACAAGAAAAGCAAACAAAATGAAAAAGCACTTGAGCTGTATTCGCAATGCTACGAACTTCTCGTCAAAGTTCACGGCGACGAATACCCGGACACGCTTGCATGTCTGAACAGTTTAACCGAGTTATACGAAACAAACGGCAGCGGAGGCAACATCGAAAAAGCTATCGAACTGTATTCGAAATGCTATGAGCAGAGCTGCAGAACAAACGGCGAAAACGCCCCCGCATCGCTTAAGTATCTGAGCAAATTAGCCGGACTGTACAAGACTAATAATGACGAGCAAAAAGCATTTGAATTGTTCTCAAAATGCTATGAACAGTTCCCCAAAGTATTCGGTGAAAAAGATGTCGAAACGCTTAATGTTATGTACTCTTTTGCGGAATTAAACTACAAAAATGGTAATTATCAAAAAGCGGCGGATTTGTATTCGAAATGCTATGAGCAAAGATGTAAGGTAAGCAGTGAAAAAGACCCCGGCACGCTGAAATGTCTGGGTGAATATGCCAAGTCGTGCAGCATGGACAGGCAAAAGAAAAAAACGATTGAATTGTATTCGAAATGCTATGAACAAAGATGCGAGGTATTCGGTGAAAAAGACCCGGAAACGCTGAGTATTATGTTTGATCTGGCGTGGGCGTACGACGATGATGACAATAATTCAAAAGCATTCGAACTGTTTTCGAAATGTTACGAACTCAGATGTGAAGTTCTCGGCAGAGATCACCCCGACACGCAGAAAACACTTAACTGTTATGAAAAAACAAAAAATCAGATGCAGTATCAGTTTAAGATGATGAACGCGCTTGCGGACACTTCCATGATGTTCAGAGAAGAGAAAAAAGCCATCGAACTATACCTGGAGTGTTATAAACTGAGCTGTAATCTGAACGGCGAAAAAGATCCGGTCACGCTTACCTGCCTGAACAAATTAGCAAGAGCGTACGGGATATCTGGCAACAAAAAGAAATCACTCGAGCTGTATCTGAAATGCTATGAACTCAGATGCGAAACACTCGGTGAAGAAGACCCCGACACGCTGATATCACTCAATAATCTGGCAGTGGCATACAAAACCGCCGGCGATAACGAAAAGGCAATTGAACTGTTCTCGAAATGCTACGAGCATAATCGCAGATTTTTCGGTGAAAGATACATCGAAACATTAAATGCTATGAACACATTGGGGGAACTGTACAATTCAAACGGAAACAGCAAAAAAGCAATTGAACTGTTTTCGAAATGCTATGAACTCAGGTGCGAAACACGGGGCGAAGAAGACCCCGACACGCTGACTTCTCTGCTTGGTCTGGCAGATTCTTACAGATCAGACAAAAACATCGAAAAAGCCATTGAGCTATATTCGAAATGCTACGAAAAAAGCCGTGAAGAACTCGGCGAACAGAATCATATTACGCAGGCGGCACTGCACAATCTGACATTGTTACGCGAAGAAGCTGAAAAGAAAAAACGCGAAGAATTGGTTAAACAAATAAAGTTTGAAAAAGAGCAAAAGCGCGCAGAAGCCGAGAAGCAAAGACAGCTTGAGGAAGAGCGAAAACGCGCAGAAGCCGAAAAGCAAAGACAGCTTGAGGAAGAGCGAAAGCGCGCGGAAGCCGAGAAGCAAAGGCAGCTTGAAGAAGAGAGAAA
>CADCOF010000226.1 GCA_902802975.1 uncultured Ruminococcus sp.
AAGCAACAAAAATCTATATAATTAGAAGAAATGACATTTTCGATTTCCCAAAAAACTCGTTTTAAGCAAATCGTATCACGTAAATACGTCGTTTTTTAATCGTTTATGACCCACCTGCAAGTCGGGATTTTAATTATTAATTATTAATTATTAATTGAATCCTCTTTCCCTTGACTCGTATCGATTAAATATGATATAATCTTACATATAATTGGCATTATTGCAGAGAAGGCGTTATTATGAATAGAAAAAAATACAACAATATTTCAGCTACTCTTTCCGTAGCCAAAGTTCTGGCAAAAGAAGGCGGCGTGGTGAACAATACCATTGTTAAAGTTGTAGATTTTATTATTATCGCAGTGATCTTTACTTTTTTGGGAACAATAATATTCAAAAACGAGCATTATTATAAAGATAAATTCCAAAATGATCTGCTCAATTATATGAATAAAAAGTACGATACCGAATTTGAAATTTATTCAGATTCTTTTTGGCAAGAACATTTTTTGAACTTTTCTTATTCTGCCAAATTAAAAAGAGTCAATCATGATAGCGGCTTTATCGAAGAAAGAATTTATGATAACGGCATTATCAAAGCAAAAGCAACTATTGAACCAACCATTTTATACAATACAGATAAAATTTATTTTCAAGACAATTATATTATTGCTAAGACAGAACGTGAAGCAGACGAAAAAATGGAAAAACTGGCGTCCGATGTATTTGGTGAACATCTGCTATATGGATGGGAGCCCGATTTTGACAGTCAATTTCAGCCGGATGACTTCAATGTCGCAACAACATTCGAAGAGTGCGTTTCAAAATGCAATTTGATTTTTTATTATAATGTTATTCTTCCGTCAGATAAGTCTGCCATCTCAGATGAACAATTGGAGAATTTCAGGCAGCAGTGCGCCGAGAAGCTTCTGTCATGCAAATGTGACATATATTTTAACGACTCTATATATAACAGTACAAAATGGGTTAGTGACTATGAACCGGATTACAGCTTTTGCGAAACATTAGACAAATAGAAGGTGACCTCATGGAAAACAACAACTTCCGCGAATTCTGGGCAACAAAAAGGTTCGACAGAATAATTCTTTATATTATTTTGTGCGTGATAATATTACTGCTCACATTTGATGTGGTAAAAAACTACAGATATCACCAAGAAATTGATGAATGTGTTTCATATATCTCAAAAAAATACGACTCGGAATTCGAGTTCGTTGAGTGGCAGGACAGATCAAAAAGCATGGTCAAATTAACCGTTAAGAACGTAAACCACGATGTCGGCAATATCACCGTGCGAAAAAACCACAACCCTGAAAACGGCAAACCGGTTTTTCAGGACAACTACCTTTATGCAAAATATCAATATGAAAACGAGCAGGCGGAAAAGCAGATCGCAGAAAATATTTTCGGCGAATGCCGCATAATGCAGAATCATGTATGTTCAAGCACTGTTTTTACGCCGGACGAAATGAATGCGTCCACGACATATGAAGAATTTCTCACGAAATGCCATGTAACATTTCAGTTCAAAGTGCTGTTTCTCCCGAGTCACCCGAAGCCCACAAATGAACAGCTACAGAACTTCACGCAGCAGTGCGTTGATAAAATCAGGTCGTACAGCTGCGAAATATATTATGATTACGATGAACATGACTACAACAGCGTTGGGGGGCTTATTTGGTTTTCCGGAGGAAAAAGTCCCGATGTTACGTTTTCTCACGACTATAGGACAATCTCCACAGATTATGACGCGCATTTCCTTTCCGCAGATGATTTGATCTCTCACTTAAATACAAAGTACGACACCGAATTTAAAATTGAAAAGGTTATTACTTCCACGCCCAAATTGTGCTACATAAGAGCAAAGGACGTCAACAACGACTCATTCCCTTTTCAGGCCGGCGAAACGATTTCGGAAAGCACCGGAGAAATAGTATACAAAGACAATTACATTCTCAACAAAACAGAATACGGCGCAGAGGATATAATTGATGAGCTGGCAGCCGATGCATTCGGAGAATGCCGTGTAGTCAAAAAATATCACAACGAACTGTCATATAAAGACACGACGTTCCAGCCCGATGACGTTGACAAATCGACAACATTCAAAGAGTGCGTTTCAAAATGCGGTCTGCAGTTCGAATATATAATACTTGTTTATGACAATCAGGCTCTCCCCTCGAAAGATGAATTGGAGAAATTCAAGCAGAAATGCAGCGAAAATCTCTATTCATGCAAATGCAGCATATATTTCAGCGTTGATCGGTCTGATGAAGACACAGAGGCAAGCGTTTTCTGGATAACAAATAACTACGCACGTTCGGATTACAGCTTTACCGTAAGCGTGGATTGAGCGGCCATGCGGCCGCAGGCAGTTCGCACCCTCAAAGAGGAAGGCTTTTGGCTCCCTCTCCGAGGGGTGCGGGTCTCCGGCTGGGAGCCGTCCCCGACGGTGGAGACCTCTGCCAAAGGCAGAAGCACCGACCGAACCGGCAGGTGAGGCGGAGGGGTAATCCGGGTTTGTGCAATATGACGAATTCATCAAAATTTGATCAATTAAATAAATAATCAAAAGCCCTGCTCAAATCAGAGTAGGGCTTTTATTTTAAGCTGATTTAAAACTAAATCACTTGGAATATTTAACAACCTCAATTGAATCAATCGTTACCGGCGTTGTGGGCTTGTTTGCCGAGTCCGTTTCAACTGCTGCAATTTTGTCTACAACGTCCATGCCGCTGTATACCTGCGCAAATACCGTGTGACCTCTGTCAAGCACGTTGAACGCACCGTCAAGCGACGGATTGCCGCCTTCTTTATTATACAGCGCGCGTATATCTTCCGAAACGAGATCAGCATTGTAGAATGCGTTGTACGACATGCCATACATTGCCAAAAAGTTCTCAAGCTGACCGGCGTCCTGTGCCTGACAGATAGAATCGTACACCGACTTCCACTGTTGGTCAATCATATCAAAATTAACCGTCTTCGCCTGATTGATGAAAAACTGGCTGCCGTTTGTGTCCGTGCCGCTGTTAGCCATTGCAACGGAACCTCTGATGTTAAACAGCTTGTTTGAGAACTCGTCCTCGAACTTGCCTCCGCTTACACTCTCGCCGCCCGTGCCGTCACCTTTGGGGTCACCGCCCTGAATCATAAATTCGTTGATAACTCTGTGGAACGTCAAACCATCGTAATATCCGTTCTTTGCGTGAGTAAGGAAATTCTCCACAGTTTTCGGTGCAGCCTCCGGGAAAAATCTCATCGAGATATCGCCCATGCTTGTGTGCATTATTGCAACCTCCTCGCCTTCGTCGGGCGACTCAAGCTGATATCCCACCTCATGTTCTTGATCATCATAGTAATCGGCAACAAGTCCCAACTCCTTCAAGTCGTACTTTTTTGTTTCCGACGCCGCTGTTGACGCGCTGCTCTGTGTGTCGCTTTTTGACTCAGTTTTGGAGCTTGCCGCGCCGCCGTCACTGCTTTCGCCGCAGCCCGAAAGAGACGCGCACATGAGTACAGACGCTGCCATAATCAATGCGGAATACTTCTTCAACATAATTTCTTTCTCTCCTTTAAAATATTTGCTATACAGCATACATATCACATTCTACCCCATATCCGTAAATTTTTCAACATGAAATTATTAATTTTTCTAAATTTCGCTCACAAAAAACGCTATACCATTTCCGGAATATCGGCAAAAGTATCAGCCTTTACATCATAATCGATATCTCCGAACCCATACGCCGCATAAATAAAGTCAACACCCGCATAATATGCCGAATCACGGTCTGTTGCCGTATCGCCGATATACACAGGCTTTTTAAGCCCGGCGCGTTCAATCAGAATGCGAATATTATCGCCCTTTGGCTTGCCCGTTCTTCCGGCGCACTCAAAATCCTCAAAATACTTTTGCAGCCCATGTGATATAAAAAACGCATTGATATACCCCACCTCACAGTTTGACACAATAAACAACCTGTGCGTTTTTTGCAGTTGGCTCAGCGTTTCTTCAACTTTCGGATAAAGCACTCCCCCATGACTGCCCAAAAATTCCTGCTCCGCACTCAGCGTGTAATTTTTAACGGCGTCCCGCTGCTGTGCCGTTGCATGAGGAATAACTTTGTCAAATATCTGATCTATGCGAAGTCCCATACAGCGTTTCAACTCATCGTTGTTCAGCGTTGGTTCAAGCCCCGCTTTTACAAGCGCGATATTCCAAAGTTTAACAACATTCTCAACCGTATCCCAAAGAGTACCGTCAAGATCAAATATTATCGAATCATATTTTTGCATATATATAATTTCCTTTCCTATTATTCACGCGTCACGAATAATAACTTCTTCCTGCAGACGATTTATCTCCCCTTCATATGATCTCCAATCGGGCATGAATTCAGTCAGCAGCGCGTAAAAATCCTTTGAGTGATTCGCATAAATAAAATGTGCAAATTCGTGACAAATAACCGCCTCGATACATTTTTCCGGCAGCTGCACCAAATGCGTGTTGAACGTGAGAATAGACCGCCCCGGGCGGCAGTTGCCCCAGCACGAAACCATTTTCCTGTAGCGCAGCTCCTGCGGGAATGCGATTCCCTTTGCTTTAAAACGCGGATACAATTCCCTGCACCTTTTTGATATTTCGTATTTCGCATGACTTTTCAGAAAGGCGTCCACAATGGCGACCCTGTACCGTTTATCAGACGGACACTCCGTATTTATAACAAAAACGCCGTTTTGTATTTCGGCGAAATTTTTATCAGCACTCACCACTTTGACACTCAGCTTTTCTCCGAGATAATAAATATATCCCCCGTTGTCATAAATCGGAGTATTTCTGATTCTCTCGTTTTCTTCCTCATGCTTCTTAACTGCGTTAATAATAAAATCAGCGTTGTCACGCAAAAATGACTCAATCTTATCAACGCTCACTTCCGGCGGCGCAGAAACACGAACTCCGTTTCTGCCGCTGATAGTCAGATTCACACGCTTGACTTTCTTGTATGTAAGCTCGTATTCGATAGTCTGACCCTTGAGAACAATACTGCGGTTCTGCACTGCCGGCGAAGATTTGACAGTTTTTTTATTGTGAAGTATAGAAAGATACGTGTCGGCTTTCATTCTGAGGTGCTTTTCCAATTCCGAAATATCCGCGTACTCCGGCATGGAAACATACAGCCCCCTCACGCTATCGCAGTGAATATTGATATTCTTTACGTTTTTGTATTCGATAGTATAAGTTACTCTCTCGTTTTTCAGCATAACCGTTCGGGTAATCTTCTTTGCCAATTTAAGTTCTCCTTAATTTCGCGCAGTAAATCTGTTCATCTGATCATCGTATTCATAATTCACGGACGCAAGCTTTTCAATCAGCTCGTTTTTATCCGCATTCATATCATCACACAGCATATCAAGTGATGAATAATTATCACGCAGTTTAGTGTTAATAAAAGACAATAATATTATAGGTTCACTTGGCAGCGACATGTATATCAGCTTCTTTCGTTATTTTTTTGATTGTGTTTTGTGTAGATTGTCCGCTATTTGCGCAAACTGCTCCAAACTCAATTGCTCCGCTCTCGCATTATCTTCAATTCCGCTTGCAGCCAGCGCAGAGTGAACCGCGGCTTTATCTATGTGCAGTGAGTTTGACAGCGAATTCAGAACAGTTTTCCGCCTCTGCGCAAACGCCGCCTTTATCACCGCAAACATTTTCTCTTCATCTGCCGCGTTCACCGGCGGCTCCTTTCGAATGTTCAGCTTTATCACCGCGCTGTCAACTTTCGGCGGCGGCATAAAACTTCCCGCAGACACCTTGAACAGCATCTGCGCTTCCGCATAGTAGTTCACCGCGCACGTCACCGCGCCGGACTGCCTTGTTCCCACGGGCGCACAGATTCGCTGCGCCGCCTCCTTCTGCACCATCACGGTTATGGAGTTTATCGGCAGCTTTTCCTCGAGCAGCCGCATAATTACGGGCGATGTGATGTAGTACGGCAGATTCGCGCACACAACGACTTCCATTCCCGCAAATTCGTCTGCTATCAGCGCGTGAAGATCGATCTCCATCACGTCCGCGTTTACGATTTTTACATTGTCAAATTCTGCAAGCGTCTCATCAAGCACGGGCAAAAGCCGCTTGTCAAGCTCTATTGCAACCACCTTGTCGGCAAGCCGCGCAAGCTCGCACGTCAGCACGCCTATGCCGGGACCTACTTCTATCACGCCTACCCCATGCCCCGCTCCGGACTGAGCCGCCATTTCCGGGCACACGCGAGGATTTATCAAAAAGTTTTGCCCTAACGCCTTCGAAAATGTAAACCCATGCTTCGCCAAAATGCTTTTCACCGTGCCGATATTCGATAAATTCACTTCCACACGCTTATCCTCTCAATCCCTTTGGATATTTGTTTTTTAATACTCCGTCAACGGCTTTTCCAAAACCAACAGTCAGCCCGTCCGCCAACACTGCGGTAAAGCCCGAAAGCCCGCTGTCAATCCCGATCTCTTCACCTCTGAAAAACGCCTCCAACCGCTTGTCGCCGCTTTGAAGATCAACGAACGACCTCAGCTGCGATTTTTTCGCCGCCATAAACAGCGCGTGACACGGCTCAATGCGATTTTTCTTAACTTCGCCGAACAGCACTCCCGCGCGTATAACCGAAAGACCGTGAAGTGCCGGTATCTCCGCGTTCGGCAGCAAAAGAAGTTTATCCCCCACCAACTCGAACCGCTCCCCGAAACAACGCGACAAAAACAACTCGTCATACAGCTTGAACGCCGCCTCGATCTCGGGCGTTTTTATGGGATAAAAATTATTACTGTTCGGCGTAAGTTCGCCCGATTTTTTCAGCTTGGCGGCAAAATGACCCTCGCCGCCGTCCATCGGGTATATTCTCACAGCTTTGCCGTCCAAAGTACGTCTGCCAAACGAAACGCCGCAGTCCACCAACTCAAAATCACGATGAGTATCAAGAAAACGCTCGATAACGTCCTCATTCTCATACTTTGAAAATGTACAAGTCGAATAAACAAGCGTGCCGCCGTCTTTCAGCGCGCCCGACGCACTGTCAAGAACAGCAAGCTGTCTGTCTGCGCATGAATGCGAATGCTCGGCAGTCCACTCATCACGCGCGTTTTCGTCACGCCTGAACATTCCCTCGCCCGAACACGGTGCGTCAACAAGTATCTTATCGAAAAAGCCGCCCAACGCCCTGCACAGCTTATCCGGGTGACACGACGACACAACGGCGTTTGTAATTCCCATTCGTTCAATATTCGACAAAAGAATATTAGCTCTGCTTTTTACTATCTCATTGCTCCACAAAAGCCCGCTGCCATCTAAATCCGCCGCAATCTGCGTAGATTTCCCGCCGGGCGCGGCGCACAAATCAAGAACCCTGTCGCCTTTGTGCACATCGAGAATCGTAACTGCGGACATTGCGCTAGGCTCCTGCGCGTAAAATCCCCCCGCACGGTGAAGTGGGAGATTCCCCAAGCCTTCAACATCAAACGGAATATAAAAACCCTCGCTGCAAAAAGGAGTTTCAGAAAGCGGAAAATCAAGATTACCTTTAGCGATATCAACGCTGCATTTTAGTGTATTGATACGGATACCGCGATAATAGTTATTGTCAAGTGTATTTATATATTCCGAATAATCATTTTCGGAGAGAAGTTCTTTCATCTCGTTCAAAAAATCCTGTGATAGTTCTTTCATCATAAATTATCCTCATAAAAAAACGCAGCTATTCGTAACACCACAATTAGCTGCGTATCAAATTATAATTTGTAGGAGTGTGGAGATGTTTTGCTAATTCGGAATGCGGAATGCGGAATTATTTGTAAAAATCAATGGTTTATCACAACGACAATAGTTTATGCAGTGTGAAAAATTGTGGTCGAGAGTGATGGACTCAG
>CADCOF010000227.1 GCA_902802975.1 uncultured Ruminococcus sp.
AGCCCGATTTTACGCCTGTGGAGTTAGTAGGTTACGAGGACGATGAAGCAGGAAGCCCATTGGCTTTAGACAATGGGTAGTTCACAAAAGTTGTATATGGAATAAATATCTTACGTAACAAGCAGATTCCGTTTAGATATTTTGAGTAATCTATGATCAGTTTAAGTAAAAGAAAGGAAAGATATAATTGATAACTGTTTCAAATTTAAGTCTGAATTTCAGCGGAACACCGCTGTATAAAGACGTCGATCTTAAATTTACCGAGGGCAATTGCTACGGCGTTATCGGTGCAAACGGCGCAGGAAAATCAACGTTCCTGAAAATTCTCTCGGGCGAGTTGGATTCAACAACCGGCGAGGTCGTTATCAAAAAAGATACTCGTATGTCCGTTTTAAAGCAGGATCACTTCGCTTACGATGAGTTTACTGTACTTGATACTGTCATTATGGGCAACAAAAAACTCTACGATATAATGAAAGAAAAAGACGAGCTGTACGCAAAAAGCGAAATGACCGATGAAGAGGGAATCCGCGTGTGCGAACTTGAGGCTGAATTTGCAGAGCTTGGCGGCTGGGAGGCTGAAAGCGACGCATCAAAACTTATTCAGGGGCTTGGTCTCAGTGACGATATGCTGTATACTCAAATGAGTTATCTCACCGGTAACGAGAAAGTCAAAGTTCTCCTTGCTCAGGCACTTTTCGGAAACCCCGATATTATTTTGCTTGACGAGCCTACAAATAACCTGGACGCCCTAGCTATTTCATGGTTGGAGGATTTTCTCCTTGATTATGAGGGTACGGTCATTGTAGTTTCGCATGACCGTCATTTCCTTAACACTGTATGTACTCATATTGTCGATATCGATTACGGAAAAGTCAAAATGTACGTCGGCAACTACGAGTTCTGGTATGAATCGTCGCAGCTCATTCAGCAGATGATCAAGCAGCAGAACAAGAAGGCCGAGGAGAAGATCAAAGAACTGCAGAGCTTTATCGCAAGGTTCTCTGCAAATAAATCGAAGTCAAAGCAGGCTACTTCACGAAAGAAGCTCCTCGATAAGCTGACGGTAGAGGAACTGCCCGCCTCGTCACGCCGCTATCCCTGGGTTGGATTCAATATGGACAGAGAGCCGGGAAAAGAAATACTTGAGGTTGAGGGAATTTCGAAGACGATAGACGGCGAAAAGCTTTTGGATAACGTGACATTCAGACTTGAAAAGGGCGACAAGGTGGCGTTCTTGTGTGAAAATGAAAACGCTGTAACTGCGCTGTTTGATATATTAATGGAAAAGACAACACCCGACGAAGGTCGCTTTAAGTGGGGCGGCACGACAACTCAGTCGTATTTCCCGAAAGATAACAGTGAGTTTTTCGATGGCTGCGATATGACAATACTCGATTGGCTGTCGCAGTACAATAACTCAAATGACCGAACAGAAACATATTTGCGCGGTTTCCTGGGTAAAATGCTGTTCTCCGGAGAAGATGTGTTCAAGCCCGTAAATGTTCTGTCGGGAGGCGAGCGCGTTCGCTGTATGCTTTCACGTATGATGCTTTTCGGCTCAAATGTCTTGGTTCTCGATCAGCCGACAAACCACCTCGATCTGGAATCAATAACGGCTGTTAACAATGGTCTCTGTGCTTTCAAAGGTATAGTACTCTTTGCGTCCCACGACCATGAGTTTATTCAGACAGTTGCTAACCGAATTATCGTAATTGAAGAACATGGTATCAAAGATATTACTTCAAGCTATGATGATTATATCGAAGAGCGTAAACTTGCAGGCAGTGTGCGCTGATACAAAAGTAAAACAATATGTAAAAACGTAAAGAACGCAGTGTCGATTTTTCAACATTGCGTTCTTTTTTGCAAATTAAAATTATTATTATTTTGTTATTTATTTCTTATAAAAAATTAACTTTTTATTGCTGAAATGTGTTGCAAACACAACGCGAAATCATGTTTTCCACATATTCAACATAGATTTCAACATCAAATAGTGGACTTGTGAAAATAAGGATGTTGAAATTGCAAACTTTTCAACATTTCAACATTGAAACCATGTGGAAAACATTGCTTGTTAACTACAAGTATGATTTGATGCTATCCTGGAGTGTTTCTTCTTCGTAGATAAGTCTTTCCACAAGGCGTTTAACGTCATCGTTAGCTGTGGGGAACTGATTAAGGTACTTACGCAGCGACTTCACGCCGTTGTCGCAGCCATCTGTGATAAGGTCGGCAGCCGTGCTGTCAGATGGGTCAACTGTAAGCTTAACTGTAGTCTTAAGCCATGACATACCGGACGCAATAGCCGGCGGGTCTTTTCCCACGTCGCCATATTTGTTGAGTAGTTCTTTTGCCTCGTGATCTAGTTGTTCATGGTGAGATTTGCTTTTTTGGAGCATATTTCTCAATTCTCCGTCATGAACATCTGTGAGGACTTCCTTAATAGAATCAATAGCCATAGTGATAGCCGCTCCGCACTCTCGCAGAAGTCGTATCGTATCGCTGTTTGCGGTTAATGTTGACATATGATCTCTCCTTTTCGTAATGTCAAGTATATTATGTGCAGGTTTTAGGGGATAATACATTGCACTTGAAATTTTTTGACATAATGCTGAGGGCGTATGATTTTGTTGATTTTTGAAATAATATATGTACAAAATCAAAATTTACGATTGAAAAGGTGGAAAACATGATAAGAAAAATAGGAACCCGCACACTCGAATTGACCGATATTCCGAGAATAATCGGATTTGGCTCGGCAGTAGGAAAAAAAGAAGGCGAGGGGCCGCTTTCACTCTGGTTTGACAAAATATACACCGATACGACCATGGGCGGCGAAACGTGGGAAAAAGCCGAAGCTGCCCTTCAAAAAGAAGCCGTGCAGCTTGCGATAGAGTCCGGCTGTGTGGAAAGTAACAACATCGACATGATATTTGCCGGTGATTTGCTGAATCAGTGCATTTCGTCAAGCTATGGACTGCGCGATTACGGCATACCTTTTTTGGGTCAGTATGGAGCATGTTCCACAATGGCGCAGACGCTTGCAATGGCTGCCATTTCTGCAGAAAGTGGTGCAGCTAATATCGCAGCTGCTGTTACGTCGTCGCATTTTTGTTCGGCAGAACGTCAGTTTCGCTACCCCCTCCAATATGGCGGTCAGCGCACACCGACTGCGCAGTGGACTGTAACAGGCGCAGGCTGCGCAATTGCAGCGTCATACAGTGACGGAAGATTTCTCAGCGCACACGACGCTATTACAAAATACGGCGACCAAAATATAAAAAGTCAGATAGGCATAAGCCGCGTTTGCGTGGGAAAAATCGTCGATATGGGCATAACCGACGCAAATAATATGGGCGCGGCAATGGCAGGTGCAGCGGCTGATACTATCGCAGCTTTTCTGAGTGATACCGGTACAACGCAGAACGACTACGATCTCATATTAACGGGAGACTTGGGCAAAGTCGGCTCTGATCTTCTGTATGAACTTCTTGGACGCGACAATGTTGATATTTGCGATAAGCACAAGGACTGCGGACTTTTGATTTTTGACACAGATACTCAGGATGTCCACGCGGGCGGATCGGGCTGCGGGTGCAGCGCGTCGGTGCTGTGTTCATATATAATGAAAAGAATGCGCAAGCGGGAGCTGAATAACGTTTTGTTCGTCGCAACAGGTGCGCTTATGTCTCCAACAATCGTTCAGCAGGGAGAAAGTATACCCGGAATAGCCCATGCAGTAAACATTATCAACTGTACAGAGTAATCAATTTTTTACAAAATTATAAACACAAATTTCACCGCACGACTTGTCAACTAAGTCTTGTTTTATTCGCCGTAATGTGATATAATAAACCTAGTTACGGAATCTTTGTACAATAAAACGAGCAGGGCTGCGGTGATTTTTTATGTTAGAAAAAATACAAAAGCGGGACGATGTGCTTATCCAAAAGGTTGCAAAGCTTCACCGACCATTTCTCAACAAATTAATGAGATTCCTTACGTTCTTGGGAGATCAAGGGAAGATTTGGCTGCTGATAATAGCATTGGAAGTTTGGAAAACACAGTCCTTATATGTTTTTGTGTCTATGTTTGTAAGCGTTTTGTTTGCGTTTATTTTATCCGAAGTCATAATAAAAAGAATAGTCGGGCGTGTTCGTCCTTGCCACAAAATTGACGAAGAAGACCTTATTTTAAAAAAGATTCCAAAATATTACTCCTTTCCATCGAGCCACTCGGCAACATCTTTCGCAATGCTGACAATGTGTATTATACACTGTGATTTTTTAACGGTTCTCGTTGTTTTCGTGCTTGCAGCGGGCATTTCGTTTTCAAGATTTTATCTTCAAGCCCATTATTTTACAGACGTAATGTGCGGAATCGCAATAGGAATTATTTTCCCGCTGATTATGGCAAAAATAATATATATCATTTTCAGCGCATATGCGCCCGAGATGGTGAAATAATAAATTTAACCTAACGGACAAGAAGTCCCCCGCCTCTATAGGCGGCGGGATGAATTGCCCTTCAGCCGCAAGGCTGACTTTTTCCTTGAC